>CAIKDP010000084.1 GCA_903826205.1 Akkermansiaceae bacterium | reverse complement strand
GTGAACGAGCCAAGCGACAGGGAGGTGCTTCAGCAATACGATTTATCCCAAGCCAGGCGCAAACACTTGTCTGCGGTGCGCGAGTTTCTTGGTGTCAAACCCTTCGATGAGGGCGGCAAGGCGCTGATGCGGGATGCCTTCCGCGAAGCGGCGTTAACCAAGGAGGATGTGATCGACCTGATCAACATTGGCATCGAAACGCTGGTGCGCGACCGGTACGAGTTGCCGGCCTTTGACACCTTGGAGCGCGAGGCTCGCGTGCAGCGGGTAGCGACGAACCAGGAATTGTTCGCGCAGGTCGGTTGCGGCCTAGGCGATGACGGCCGCTCGCTTCTCGACAGCCTCTTTGTCGTCGGCGACGATCCGCGCAGGGTCAGCCCTTGGAACGATCTGAAGCATGACCCGGCAAAGCCCACGCTGGGCGGTATGCGCAAACTCGTCGCCCGGTACGAACGGTTGACCGGAATGGCATGCCATGCCCACTTGCTGAAGGGCATCCCGGTGGTCAAGGCCAGGCAATGGGCGCTGGAGGGCGGCAGTCTGGATGCCGCCAGCATGGCTGACATGGAACCGAACAAGCGCTACGCAGTGACGCTGGCGCTGATCTCCCAACGCCTGGCCCGCGTGACCGACGACCTCTGCGATATCTTCTGCAAGCAGATGAGGCGTGTAACCCATATGGCCGAGGCCGCGCTGGACAATTACCTGGCCGACAATCAGGGGAAAACCGACGAGATTCTGCTGCGCTATTCCACGCTGGAAACGCTACTGAACTCCGACTGCCCGGAGGCCGAGCAATTACAGGCTGTCCGGCAGGCCGTGACCGCCCGTCCCGACCTCTGCGAGTTCTCCCGTCTGCACGCCGAGCATGGCGGCAAAAACGAGCGCCGTTTCATGTGGCACTTCTTCAAGCACCGGCGTTCCGAACTATTGCGGATTCTCGGCAAGATAAAACCCGTGTCCACCAGCCAAGATGCCAGTTTCGAACGTTCGCTGGCGTTCATGCTGGGCGTGCGCAAGCGGCACGGGGAGTGGTTCGAACTCAAACCCGGCACCGAAGACGGGTTAACCCTGGCAGACTTGGATTGGATGCCGGACAAGTGGCGGAAACTCGTCATCGGCGAGGGGCGGTCCGGTGCCGACCCAACCCAGATCAATCGCCGCCAGTTCGAGGTGTGCGTCTGTTCGCAGATGGTCAGGGAACTCAAGTCTGGCGACATCTGCGTCGCTGGCAGCGACGAGTATTCCGACTTCCGCGACGAGTTGCTGCCCATGGGCGATTGCGAAAAGACACGCGCGGATTACGGCGAGAAGGTCGGCCTGCCGGTGGAGGGCCGCGCGTTCGTCGGGCATGTACGGACGATGTTGTCGGAAGCGGCGGCGAAGGCCGACGAAACCTACCACGACAACCCCTACTTCAAGATGATCGACGGGCGGCCTAAACTGGGCAAACAGGCGAAGAGGCCGGCCCCGCCCGGATTCGATGACTTGGAAAAACGGCTGGGCGCGAAGCTTGACGCACTGGATCTCTCGCTGCTGGATGTCCTAACCGACACCATGCAATGGCTCGGCTGGGGCGAACACTTCGGCCCGTTGAGCGGGCACCAGGGCAAGCTCAAGGAGGACGCGAAGCGCAAAATCCTGACCGCCTTTGCCTACGGAACCGGCTTGGGGCCGAGCCAGATCGCCAAGAACGTCGCCGACCTGAGCGCGCGGCAGGTCTCCTTCGTCAACCAGCGCCAAGTCACCACGGAAAAACTGGAGGCGGCAATCTGCAACGTCGTCAACGCCTACAACCAGTTCCTGCTGCCGCGCTACTGGGGCGACACGAAACGCGCGGCGGCCGACGGCACGCAATGGAACCTGTACGAGAACAACCTGCTGTCGGAGCGCCATATCCGCTACGGCGGCTATGGCGGCATTGCCTACTACCACGTCAGCGACGATTACATCGCGCTGTTCTCGCACTTCGTCCCCTGCGGCGTTTGGGAGGCCGTGTACATCCTTGACGGCCTGACCAAAAACAGGTCTGACATCCGGCCCGACACGCTGCATGGCGACACCCAGGCGCAAAGCGCGCCGGTTTACGCGCTGGCGTATTTGCTGGGCATCAAGCTCATGCCTCGCATCCGCAACTGGAAAGACTTGAAATGGTTCCGTCCGGCGGCGACCAATGCGTACAAAAACATCGACGGCCTGTTCACCAAGGAAGCAGTGGATTGGGAACTGATCGAAACCCATTTGCCCGACATGCTGCAGGTTGCCCAGTCGATCCAAGCCGGGCGGATTTCGCCCTCGACCATTCTGCGCAAGCTCGGCTCCGCCAGCCGAAAGAACAAGCTTTACTATGCATTCCGGGAACTGGGTCGGGTCGTAAGGACAGGGTTCCTGCTGGAATACATCGGCGACAGCGAACTAAGACAGACGATCCATGCGGCGCAGAACAAGTGCGAGGGTTTCAACAAGTTCGCGCAATGGGCCTATTTCGGTGCCGATGTCATCGAGGACAACGTGCGTGACAACCAGATCAAGATCATCAAGTACAACCACCTCGTCGCCAACCTGGTGATCTTCCACAACTGCCATACCATGACGCTGGCGTTAAAAGAACTCGAAGCGGAAGGCGTTGAGTTAACACCGGAACTGCTTGCGGCGCTAAGCCCTTACCGGACGCACCACATCAATCGCTTCGGCATCTACGAGGTTCGTGATCGCGAACCGACAGCAGTGGATTACGGGGTGATATTTGAGATGGTGGAAAGTTTGGCTGCGCAGGGCAAGGACGAAATAGGTCATTAGGCACGATGTTACTCATTTACGAAGGAATCCTTACGCCTACCCCTGTCCAGTTATTGGGGTGGAGGCACATTATCGTCATCGGATGGCCAACGGTTCCCTGTGGCTGTAAAAGCGAAAAATTCCACGGCCATTCCACGCTATGGGTACGGTCAAATTTTAACGCTCTATTCTTGGACATCCGAC
>CAIKDP010000083.1 GCA_903826205.1 Akkermansiaceae bacterium | reverse complement strand
CCCGCCTGCAGGCAGGAATTTGAAATCCAAGTCCCCATCACCCACTGGGTGAGCCAATTCATTGCATGTTTTCGTCTTCAAACCGCGCAATTATCAGCACTTGCGCTGCTCATCCGCAATCCCAACTGCGGATTATGGGATCAAGGTGGCATCCTGGACGACTTCCTCGTCGTCCTCGCTGCCGATTTTGGGGATCGAACGCGCGGTGGCACGCAGGCGCGGCACTACTTCATGCACTAACATTTGATCCATCATGGGGCTCATTTTGTGGGGTCCTTTCGGTTCGTTGTTGAAAGGCAACCGGTCACAGACACGACCCCCACGCGGAAGCCGGCCATGGCGGTTGCCAGGGTGGGGCTCCCGCTGCCGCCGGGATGGCGGTGCGGAACTTAAAAAGCTTGGAGATCCGGGCGGTCACAGGTGGATGCGCGGAGCAACGGATGGCTGACAAAACACAATCCTTCGCTGTGGGGCTGGATGCGTCGGAGTGCCCGGCGGTTAGGATATGCGCGAGCTCTCAAATGTTAATGACACAAACGACGGTCAAATTGCAGGTGGCGGCAGCGACAATCACGCTGGCCTGAAGCAGCCGTGATGGAAGTGGGCGGTGGTCAGACTTCCACTGACAAATACCGGCATTATGGGTGCTGTGCAGCTTGATGCTGCACTGTCAGCAGTGGCAGCGGGCCTTTTCGGAGCCGGTGCCTGAACGGGCAGGCATTTTCATGACAATCGAAGACATGCAGACGGACGCAGCCCCTCCACTGCTGTTCCTGCAATGATTTCAGCCGCACGGCACCGCATGACAGCCACGCGCAGGCAAAGAGCCCGGGTTTCCCATTTCTTGTTTGCCAGCGACCTGTCTGGCACCCAACATCGGCAGCGTTACCTTGATTGCACCTGTCGTAAACCATTCAAGCATCCAACAACCATCATGAGCACCTATATCAATCCCTACGCCGTCGGCATGGTCGCAGATTCACCGGAGTCAGCGCGGGCCGAGTTCATCCGCAAAACCTACGGCCACCTCGCGGCGGCCATCGCTGTGTTTGCCGTGCTCGAAGGCGTGTTGCTGAGCCTCGGTTTGGGTCAGGGCGCGCTGGAGCTTCTGGGTGCCAGCCACTACTCATGGTTGATGGTCATGGCGGCGTTCATAGCCGTCTCATGGGTCGCTGAGCGCTGGGCCACCAACGGTTCATCCATCGGCATGCAATACGCCGGGTTGCTGCTCTACACGGTGGCGGAAGCGGTCATCTTTCTGCCACTCATCGCACTGGCCATTGGTCTCACCGGTGACGGGTCGCTGGTGCTGCAAGCCGGCCTGATCACGGCGGCGATGGTGCTTGGCATCTCGGCCATCGCCTTGACTACCAAGCGCGACTTCAGCTTCCTCGGCGGCATTCTTAAAATCGGCGGCTTTGTTGCCCTCGGCTTGATCGTCGCCTCGTTCTTCCTGCCAATCTCGTTGGGGCTGTGGTTTTCCGGTGCCATGATCATTTTCGCCTCGGGGGCCATCCTGTACCACACGAGCAACCTGCTGCACCGCTACCAGCCCGGCCAGCATGTCGCCGCGTCGCTGTCGCTGTTTGCCAGCGTGGCTTTGTTGTTCTGGTATGTGCTGCGCTTCCTCATGAGCTTCAACCGGAATTGATCACGGTGGGCGAGTCGTCAGGACGCCAGGTAACAGGACACAGCAGCAGTCGGACAACAATTGACGCCGGGTATTCCATGGTCCCGTGCTTGATGTCTGCCCCTCACTTGCGTTTCACGCCTGCCCACTTGTCCGGCAGATGGGCGCATCTGATTACCGGAGCGCTGAGTCCTGGTCTATCCGCCAGGCTGCGGATGAAGTTGTCCAAGGGGACGGCGGTCACTCGCTGACCGTCCACGCGGATGAGCCCTTCCTCCGCCATGCGGTGCAGCACACGGTCGCGTTCGTTTGCGGACAGGGCTGGGTGCTTTCGTTGCAGGTCGCGCCGGGTTATTGAATCCGTTCCCCTGATGATTTCAAGGATTTGACAGACCTCCTCACGCGTCCTTAACGGTGCCACACCCACGCCATGGTAAGCCATGCTTTCAACTCCCAGTGTGATCGCCCGGATGGTCGCCCGCGTGAGGTCGCCGTGCATCAGGCCCAGTTCGTCAGCCGGACCGCCGAAGTCCAGAAGCATGCAGCACAGCCGCATGCAAAAGGCCTCCACCTCCCTTACCGTGACCCTGACAAAAAAATCATAGTTGGCAGGACAGTGGGCGAGCCTTGCCCGCAGGATGTTCTCACACCCTGCCACATACGCATCAGTCGCGGGCATGATCCGGGGATAGACAGGGAACAACCTGCCCGACTGGTAAAGCCCATTGAAGATCATTTCCACACACCTGAACGGGCGGCTGTCACTAACATTTGCCGCGCTCCCGGCTGCATGAGGAATATACAATACAGGAAGCTGGGCACTGAGCATGTCGTCAACCAACGCGGCATCCCACCGTGATGCGTCCAGTGATCCGGAGAGTGTGATCAACTTGCCGGTCATTTCCATCGCCGGATTGACTCCCGTGGGTTTCATGAGCCTGTCGGCCCCCGTCCGCAGATCATGGCGGAACATGCCATGGTCGGCGTCTTGCTCCAGACAGAGTTGGATGTGGTGGCCACCGCTGCTCATCCAGCCGAGGACCGGATCGTGGCGCATGGCGTAACGTCCAGTGGCTCCGCCGCCAAACGCCCGCGCCAGATTATCACAGAAGCAGCCATTATCGCGAGCCTCCAGCTTGGCGATGCCGGCGATGCCTCTGTCCTTGAGGCGCTGCCTGCGTCCGGCCGCTTCCCGCATGACCGCGACGGTGCCCCGAAAGCGCTCCGAGGTCTGGTCCTCCATGCCGGTACCCACGTCATCTTGGTTCCAGCGTACGACCTCGATCAAAGGGTCAGGGGTGGTTCCGCCGTTGATGAAAAACAGCCAGGGCGGCCGCGGCGAGACCGCTTGTCCGGCAAGTTGACGCAGACTTAGCAGATAGGTTGCCGCGAGCTGGTTGCGGGTGAGTTCGTCGCCGGCTCCATTCACGAGCAAGCCGATGATCGCCCGGTGCCAGGGTGTTGTCAGCGACGAAGGGAATCTGTCTGAGACAGTGGTGTTAGTGTTAGACATCGATGGTGGCGAGGGTTTGGAATTTGTCGAGCGCGGCCGTTGGGGAAAGCTGCCAGTGGTGGTCCCTGGTGCGCTCCGCCACCCCCTGGGTTTGCAGCAGGCACAGCGCTAGCAAGCAATCGGCGGACAGCAGGTTGCGGCATCTGCGGATCAAGCTCCGCTGGGTGTGCGGACCGTCGGCGAGCTTGAGGGCGAGCGCCTGCGCCACGCGGCGGATGCGTGCTTGGTGTTCGGAATGCAACATCGCCGCCCGTGCGTTTGCCATGCGCTGGATGAGCCACCGGGCGAGGGCCGCGATGTCAGCGGTGTACCTCTCTAACTTGTCGCCAGCATCCCAGACGTCCACCAGCTTGGAAATCCCGAAAACCAGCGTCGCCAGCAGTGAGCGCGCTGTCCCCGTGATCCCCGGCAGTTCCGCCTCCATGCGCTTGAGGAATGCAACCCATTCAGACTGAAGCCGGGGCCAGTTGCACTCCACATCCTCGGGCGCAGGCTTGGTGTAATCCAGGCGTGCAACCCACGCGTTGTCCATCGCGGCCTCGAAGCGCGCCTGGATGGCGTCCAGTTTGACTACAGGCTTGAAGGCGGTGATGTCGCCGGGTTCTGGCCCAGCCGTACCGTCGGTGAGCCAGAGCATGCGCGTGAGCCAACTGGCGCCCTTGCCGTCGCCTGCGCGGACGATGTTGGCCAATGTTTCAAAAGGATCGGTGGCGATGATGAAGCCGCGGACGGTTTCCGAGAGGGCTCCTACCGTCAAGGTACCGTCCATCACGGCCATGCACACATCCTCAAATCGGGAGCAAGCTGCCGGGTCGTGTATGCCGACATGAATGAGTGGCCGACCCAAGTGGCTGTGTTCAAGATGTTTGGTCAGTTCCGCTGGTTTGGTGGCAGTGATGTAGACGACCGGTCTGGTATGAAGGTCGCGTTTACCGTGACCCTTTGGCGACGCGATGAGGGCCGTGCAAAAGTGGACGGCTTCAAACCCGGAGTTGATTGCGTCATTATGCAGGCCGAGCAATACCGAGGAAGTACCTTTTTCCAGTATTTCAAACGGATCAAACCGTCTAATGTTGGGCGACTTGGCCATCTCGATTTCCGCACGGCGGGTCCAATCGCGGAGGTGGGCGATCAAGTTGTTCTGATGTTCTGCCAACCCGCTGAGCACTCTCTCGCTGACCAGGTCGGCGGACAGTGAGCCGGAGACAAGGAGACTGGTACCCACCGCCAGTCGCTCGCCATCCTTGGCCACCAGACAACTCCCGGGCCGGTGGATGTTGGCCAAGGAGACGGCCATGGCGACAAGCACGTTGGCACCTGCGACAGGATCGCCCTCGCCAAGTGTTGATGCATCGAACGCGGCCAGCAGGCGGCTGACCCTTTGGTGGTCGGACGGCGGCCCGGCGGTGGCTTCCTTGAGGGGGAGTGACTGTGACACAGCAAGAGTGGCGGACGGCGGCTTGACGGTGGCGGATGGCTGGTTTTTCACACAGGTAGTTTGATATCTAAATCTATTCGATTCAAGACTAATCCTCTATATTTAGAATCGGAATCAATTATCCTCTTGTTTCTTAGGGCCGGACCACTACAATTCGCGCATTCCAAGCCCACCCCAACATCCCCATCCTGTTCAACGCGTCCGGGAGTCGCTGCTTTCCCTCTCGGAGGAGTCCGGCATGCGCCAACATGCCCACCCGCGCGGGTTTGCCAAATGGCTCGGTCGGTCTGAGAGCCTCATCCGCAATGTCGAGAATGGGTGTGCGCCCTTGTCATCAAACCTGGCAAAGCGCATCGAGGAAAAAACCGGTGTGTCTGCCGAGTGGTTGCTCAGCCCGGACGCCGCCGGTCCCATCATGGGCAGCGATGGCCGGGAGTGGAGCGCTGCTGAACACCTCGATCCTTATGCCGGCGGCGAGTTGGATTTCCGGCCGTTGCTCCTCTCCTGCCCGCAGATGCTGCCGGCTCTAATTGGCAAACTGGTGGAAGCCAGGCTCGTGCTGGACATGGAGGGCGGCTCCCGCGACTCGCTCACACGCTGTCTGTCACTGCTGAGGGAGCTGGGTCAGCTCACTGACGCCACCTTTGAGCAACGTGTGCTGGCGCTCTTCACTGGCGAGCAAGCGGAGGCACTCATGGAGATGTGGAAGTTTGCCAAGCTCGCGGCGCAGGGTGGGGCGGCGCGTCGGTAGTTGGTGGTGCGGTGGTGCATGATATTTTGGGATGTGCGTTTCCCCCCTGCACCCCTACCAAAAGGAGAATTGCATTTTTTCGTCATTCTTCAATCACCTACACGCAGCCAGCCGGGAACAACCCGGCGGCAATATCGGTACCAATTGGCACCGCCCTCCACTCGTCCGCCACTGCCCGCTGCCCAGTCCCAATTGGGGACCAACTATGTCGCCGTGGTTCGATGGCATGTAAAAAACCAGAGGTGGCAAGCATGAAGCCTGCCACCGCTGATCCTTTAGCACCACAGCAGGTCGGTCGCGTCCTGCGTATCGAACACGGTAGAGTGTACCGTGCAGCCGAACTCGCATGATTTGAGGATGCGATTCACGTTGGCTTCGTTGACCAATTCGGAATCGTCCAGGCCGAGCCGGGCATTACGCAAACCGTTGATGACGGTGTTGTACCGATTGCATGATGTCTCTCCAATTTCCGACGGGAGGTCAGAAACGTCAGCCGCCTTGATGGCGATGTAGTCATTGGTAGCGCACACTACCCAGTCGTTCTTACCGACCGGGACAGCGTGCCTGATGGCGTAACCCTTGGCGCTGCGCTCGATGACACAGCCGGCGTTCTTGCAGGAGCAGGCGTCCGCGTCGATGACGGTGAACAGCGCACTGCACACCAAGGGCGTGCGGCACAGCAGCTTGATCGCCTCCACGTATGTCGAGCATGTTTCCAACGCCTGCCTCGTCAGCATCGACGGCGCGGCCCCGAATGATATTGCGGCGTCGTTAAAGACCGCATTCAGAGACACCGCAAACCTGCCGGGAGCGAAGCCCGTCAACACCCCGGAGTATCCCGGAAATGTCAGCGAGTGGAACGGAGCCAGCGGCTTCTTGCCCGACCAGAACGGGTACTCCGCTCGGGCCTTGTATTGCTTCGACTGTGTGTACTTCTTGAGCAGCCCGTCTGGATCGGGCCAGTCCAAGTTTCTGGCGAACATCACGGCTTCGTTGATGTCACAGTCACCCTGCCCGTTGCTGCCCCAGTAGCCGAATGACGTGCAGCCGACGCGGGTGGCCGGCAGCCCAACCAGAGACTTCCATAAGCCACCGATGTCCAGTTTCCCGGGTGTGGTGGCGATCATGGCAATCTCATAGGCGAGGTTGGAGCACACGACATCGAAGTATGGAACCTGCCCTTGTGCGGCGGCGATACGCATCTCCTGCTTGATGTGGGCGGGGATGTACTTCGCCGCATACAACTCCACGGCTTTGACCGCGAGTTTGATCTGCTTCAGTTCCCCGATCCATGTCTGTCTTTTCAAAATGCGCTTTATGGCATTCATGCTGTTGTCTGGAATTACACCAGTTTACCTGTGTTGAAGGGGATTGGCGGCCGCGGTATTGACGGCCGCAATCAGGAACGCTCAATGAGCATTACCGTATCAGGATATTATGACACACCGGCGCTCGTAATTACGGAGCCGGATGTCCCAGGACCCAGATGGGCATGCGTACCGGTCCGATGACACACGCCCTGTGCGCGCGCCGTTCTGACAGCCTGAAATATTATTGCAAGTTATTTATTGCAATATTGCAACGATAGTGGCATTATTACGCCGTGACCACGAACCACCCAGCCATCCGCATTCCAGCCGCCGCCGTCCGTGAACTTGAGCAAGTCGAGCAATGGGATTGGACGGACGGAGTCTCGCTGGCTGATTTGTTGGATTGGATCAACGCGGTGGTCGCCAGGTTCCGACCGGATGAGATTGGTGCGGACTCACGGGCAAGCCAGGAGTTTTCGCCGCGCACGTTCCGCCACTACCAGACGCTCGGTTGTATTGATGCACCGGAGCGTGCCGGCAAACAGGTTGTCTAGAGGTGTTTCAGAATATCAGAGGCGGGGACCCGGTGAAGAAGAAAACAATTCCTTGCCGCTGAGAATACCCGCCAGGTTCGCAGGGTCGAGAAATATTCGTTGGAGAACTTCTCCGATATTTTCATCGCCGCTGGGGTGATGGGTGATTATGAATCCTGCATGCACACCCCGGCTGCTACCACCCACAACAAGCTCATCGGCTACCTGTTCTGGATCTTCGGTTTCACCGGAGCGCACCGGTTTTACTATGGCAAGCCGGTCACCGGCCTGATCTGGCTGCTTACCGCCGGGTTGCTTGGGATTGGCTGGATCATTGACGCGTTTCTCATTCCCGGTATGAACGCGGACGCCAACCGCCGCTACGCTTCGGGGCGCTATGATTATTCCGTGGCGTGGATCCTGCAGATGTTTCTCGGGGTACTCGGAATCCACCGGTTCTATATTGGCAAGATCGGCACCGGCATCCTGTGGCTGCTCACCGGTGGCTTGTTGGGGATCGGCTGGCTATATGATTTCTGCACCCTCAACGGCCAGGTCGATGAACAAAACCGTCGATAAGAGCGAGAGGCAGAAGACGGTGGCTGGAAGGCGCGCATGCGCGGAGGCGACGCGTAATAGACACTAGCGTATGCTGGTAACGGAGTGGTTGGAGGTACGCATGCGCGGAGGGTGACGGTGGGGCCGCTGTCACTCGGAACAGATGCGGGTTCAGTCTGATAAAACCCCGGCCACCGCGACAGGCCGATTCGCCGCCCGAGACAATGTTTTCACGGAATTGCGATTTTTAATAGACAGCAATCGTAGACTGTCAACCCGCCAGCCGTTGGCATGAGGCAGGTGGGTTTTCTCAAGCCGGAAAAATATGGCAATTCCAACCCGTGTCCCGATGACATTCAACCT
>CAIKDP010000082.1 GCA_903826205.1 Akkermansiaceae bacterium | reverse complement strand
GGTGGTTATCCGCCAGGGATAGCATGGAGTTTCTAACGCGTTTTATCACGCGAGGATTCGGCATGGCCTGACGTGACCTTTGCGGGGATATTGCGGGCCCATTATCTCACCTGTGGGCGTAAATGTTGAGACATTGCTGTCCTGGTTGTGGGACTTGCGGCATGGCCATGAAGTGTGGTCACGCGCGGATGCGAGCGGAATCAGTTGAGAAAACGCGCGTCAACCCTCCTGTGAAATCAATCCCATTCGCAGAGCGAAGCGCACCAAGCCCGTGATATCATGCACGTTGAGACCCGTCATCAACTTCATGCGATGGTACTCCACCGTCTTTGGGCTGAGTTTCAGAATGTCTGCTATGCTTTTGGTGTTCTGGCCTTCGGCAATGAGTTGCAATACCTCGCGCTGCCGTCCCGTCAGTTGTTCGAACGGGCTCTTCCGTCCGACGATTCCTTTCACGAAAAACTGTTTGACGAGCCGTTTGGAGATTTCCCGGCTGAGATAGATTTCACCACGCGCCACCGCTTGCAAGGCAGTGCCCAGTTCGGCCGTTGCCGCTTGCTTCAGCAAGTAACCAGCCGCACCTGACTTGAGCGCCCTCCAATAGTATTCCTCGTTGCTGTGCATGGAAAGAATGATGACCCGCACCTCCGGATGTTCCGTCGTCATGCGTGCCGCGGCGTCCAACCCATTCAACCGGGGCATCGTGATATCCATCAACACCACATCAGGACTATGCCGCAGGACCAACTCAAGAGCCTCGCGACCATCGCTGGCTTCCGCCAGCACTTCCACCTCCGGCATTTTCTCCAACAACGAGCGGATGCCCGCGCGGACAAGCACGTGGTCATCGGCCAAAATCACGCGAATGGATCGGGTGGGCTTTTTCATGCGGATTAGGAGCCTGTTGGTGGAACTTGCCATGTCAACGGGAACCAGGCATGGACTTCGGCACCCATTCCAGGCGAGGACAAGAATTCCAGGCCGCCACCTGCGAGTTTTGACCACTCCTCCATGCTCAACAGTCCCAGGGACGCGCCGCGCACGGCATTTTCACGGGCCGTCGCCGCATCAAACCCGCCCCCATCATCGCGCACACGCAAGTGGAGCAACCCCTCTTCCTGGCATAACTCCACGACCAGAGACTTCGCCTGAGCGTGGCGGACCACATTGCTCAATGCTTCCTGAGCGACGCGGAAACAGGCCGTTTCTATCACGGTTTTCAGACGTGCCTCAAGTGAATCGGTGTGAAATTCGACGCTCAAGCCACCCAAGGTTGCCTGTCGCTCGGTACACCAATGCACCGCCGACTCCAAGCCAAGATCATCAAGGACGGGCGGACGCAAATTATGTGAGATATCACGCACTTGGTCTATCATTTTCTCAACCGCATTGAGGTTTTCCGTCAACAGTGGCGTCAGGGCACCTGCCTCCGGCATCTTAATCATCCATTGCAGATTAATCTGCATGACGACAAGAGCCTGGCCGATCTCATCATGGAGTTCGCGCGCAATGTCCCGGCGTTCCCCCTCCTGCGCCATTACAAAGCGGCATGCCAGCGCCCGCAGATCACGACTGCATAGCGCGCGATTTGTCTCAGCCTGCTGCCGTGCCCGACAGATCAAATCCGCATCCAAATCAGAGTCCCCATGCATGTGGATGCGAAGGGCTGGTTTTTCGGAATTATCCATGACTCCGATGTGTTGGACGGGGCTTGATTTGGGTCGCCCCCCTTGCGCAAAAGGATCCTGAAGTGGCCATGTTGCCGGACACGGGCCACAGCCCTTGCACCGCGGAATATTCCTTGCTCAGGTGCGCGCAACCTTACCAATTGCTCTGCTTCACATAAATGACATCGTACGGCCTCACATAGAACGGCACCGTATCCCTGCCATAAAGGGCATCATTCATGTTCAACACGTAGCGCTGGGTCTTGCCCCCCTGATTCCTGACGACGATTACCTGTTTGGGATTCGCAAACTTGGTGAAACCACCTGCCTCCATCACTGCCTCGAGCGCCGTCATTGGGCGATCGAGCGGAATCTTGCCGGCCCGCAGCACCTCGCCCGACACATAAACGCCGGCCGACGCGCCGGCCAGGGAAACCACCACCGTGGGATCCTGAAGGTGAGATTGATAGAGGGATACCAGTTGCTCCTGCAGTCCGGTGATGGTCCTGCCGGCAGCGCTGACGTCGCCGACCGTCGGCAAGCTGACCTTGCCATTGGGCTGGATCTTTTGTTTGGTATTCAATTCGGGGGCCCCGGAAAACGTGACGTTGATCTCGTCGCCGGGCGCGAGATTGCCACTCGGCTTGGACATGCGGGCTTCCGCAGGCACCGGCGGGTATGAATTCATGTCGCCACAACCCACGGACACACAAGCCGCAATGAGCACGGCTAATCCCGTCAATCTGCTTGCCAAGCACCGTCGGAGCGAGCCTGTGGCCAATCCCGTCATGCGTCCTAACCTAGTGCCAGCGCTGCAGCAAGCACCTTCCACACGTCCGTATCCACTTGCTATGTCATGCATCATTTTCATCGTCATACTGGTATTAGGTCAATGGCTTGGAAATCCTTGATTACGGTGATATTAGGTATTTCCCCTAATGAGCGCCAGCATTTTTTCGGAATTTTTTGCGATAATTACGATGGGCGGAAAGCGGCCAACGCCCCTTGGGAGCCCCCGGCTGACCACATCCATCCGCTTTGATTCTGTTATGAGCCGCAGGCGTTTACTACCTGAGTCATTGATGGGCCACAGCACTTGGAATTTTCCTGCGCAATGCGTGATAATCATAATTTCTGGGTCGATGTGCCTCCTCGATAAAGCCCTTCAGACCCTCGATGCGGGTCAGATAGGCCATCTCCCAGGCCGGGCAACCCTCCGCATCCGGACGCATCGCCCGCTGTGCCAGTCGTCGCAGATTGAGCTTTATCCGGATCCAGGAGGCCTTCAGCATGGGCCATGGCTCCCGGGAGTGTTCCCAGTGATACATGAGATACGCCTTGGTACGACCAAAGCGTACCGCAGTGGCGAGCCAGTTAGAGCGCAACAACCGCGCCGGATCAGGGTGATGGATGACGAAGGTGTCATTGACAGGACAAACCCTCAAGCCGGCTTCCTTCATCTGCATCCAGACCAACGTTTCCTCACCGAAGCCTGAGGCACCAGGTCCTAGTTCCTCGTCAAAATTGTCAATTTTATCGAACACCGACCGGTGAATTCCCATGCTAGCACCTACCATTACGGGTGATTCCAGCGCCGCTTCCCGAATCTCGGCCAACCACATCTCGTGCATGGGAGTGAACCAGGATCGGCGGAGATTCTCCGCCAGCAGGATACGACCCGCCACCGCCTCGCAGCGTCTTTCAAGCAAGGGTCGTGCCATACGCTCCAGCCAGTTGGCTGCGGGTTCCACGTCGTCGTCGGTGAAGAGCAACGCCTCACCCCTGGCCACTGCCATGGCTGTGTTCTGCGCCCGACTCTTGCCGGGCCGCGGCTCGTAAACATGGCGGATCTCTATCGAGGCATGGCTCGCAGACTTGACCACTTGAGCCGTGCGATCCACGGACCCGTTGTCCGCCACCAGCATTTCCACCCGCCAATCCCTGGGTACCGTCACTGCCTGAAATGCGTGCAGAGTTTTCTCAAGCATGGCTGCCCGGTTGCGGGTGCAAATAATAATGGAACATTCGCGGGCCATTTGGATTAAACGGTGTCGAGCAGTTCCTTGAGACATGCTTTGAATCTATCAAACGAATGCTCACACCTGTAATCCTCCCACAGGGGGTTGTTATTGGCAACCCATGCCGCCGGATCTTTCGTTATTCTCAAAACGGCCTCCAGCAAGGCACGGGCATTCTCCTGAGGAACGACCTCACCCATCCTGTAGCGTCTGGAACGCTCCGCCATCAAATATCCATCACTGACGATCAGCGGCTTGCTAAGAACGGCGGCCTTGGACTGAATTCCGCTGCTATGGGGAAAATCGATGTATGCGGCGGATATCACATCACATGCCTCTATCAGATCGCTCAAACACGGTTCTGACGGAATCCGCTGCAAATGATGCCATATATTAGGAGCCTTCTCCAAGGCAATCCGGATTTGGAGGACTTCGCTTTGGTCCGCCGGCCATAACAGATCACCCGCCAAAGCAAAGCATATCCTGCTAGCGCCAGGCATTCGCGCCGCCTCCAAAAATGTCAGTATACCTTTTGATTTCTGCAAATGGCCAAAGAGACCGACAATCGGTCGTCCGGCGGCGAACTGCCTCAAGTGTTGGCCCAACACCCGTTCCTCGGCGGTCATCGCCGGGCGCTCATCCGCCACATCTGGCAAAGCCACCACCGGCTTGCCAATAGCGGTGGAAAACTGCTCCACAATCCCTTCATCCAAAGTGCCGACTCCCATGCATAAGCGGCCGCTGAACATTTTTTCGGGACAGGGAAGTCGACGGGTATATGGAAGAAAGCGTCCTGGCATGCGATAAGACATGGCATGCAGATAGAGTCCCATCCATGGCAGCCGTAAAAACGGCTGGACTGATTTAACCCATGCAAAGTCCCGATCATACATACAGGCATATAAAATCGCATCCACATGCGTGCCGGCCTCACGTGTCCATTCCAGAACCTGATGCTCGATACCTGTAAAGTGCCGGAAGGTCCAATCGATGGACCCGATCCGTCGAGGACGCAGATTATGGAACCTGAGGGCAGGAACCCTTATCTGTTTGAATTGGATCCGGCTTCGCTGAACCCTATCCGTGCTCACACCTTGGCGAGTTTGGTTCACCAATTCCTCAACCTCGGCAGGATTCGGACAAATCGCCAGCACATTCATACCGAGCCCTTCCAGAGCGAGGAGGAAATGGTTGAAATAGGTAGGGTGATGCCCTTCCCAATTCCATTCCACCAATGCCACACTTCTCATTTTCATGGATTGCGGGTTGTCCCCGAGGTTCCTGTTTACCAACCGCCATCAGGCAGGATAAGTGCCAGTACCCGACTCACCTTCATTGGCGGGAATCAGAAACGACTCCCAGAATTCCCGATCATATCGTCCCCAGGCATGGCATCCGAACGGCAACCGGCCACCGTTGATCGCAAAACATTTGCGAGGCGCCGCCTCAAAGGCAAAGCGCAAACCCTCCTCGAAAGTTGCCACCTTGAATTGCGGAAGGTATTGACGGGCCTTGTCAGACCAGAAAATGTCATTGTTACGGTTGCTCTGATTGGGGTCCTCCGTCAGTTGCCACTCGTCAAGAAAACGCTTGATCAGCGGCGCCCGCGGAAACCGCGCCTGCAACCTCTCCATGCGGCCGATCAACGGCAACATGCGCGGTCCGTTGCGGGTGAAAAGGTCAAGCCAATAGGTACTTGGATGCTGTCGATAGCGGTTATAGAGGACCTTGAGCGCACTCTCCACCCGCAACAGGGCAAATCCACCGTTGCCAACCCTTTGATTCTTCACCCAAGGCGTATCCTCACAATGTATGAACGGTGACCCGATGTAATCCCATCCCGCCTTGCACCACGCCGTGAGTTGATCCGAAAATGCGAGGCTATCAAGATGATAGAAAAAGATGTATTCGTAGTCCGTAAATCCCTTGTAGAAATCGGGCGTTCCGAGTAGACGGTTATGAGCTGCAACGGTACCAAAGAATCTGTCCGGATATTGCTTTGACTGGAAACCTTCGATTCTCATCCGCATCTCAGGTGGCGCTAGCAGATACTTGTCATAGCTCTCGAGGAAATGCCTCAGATGCCTGAGCGACACCACTTCATCTGGCAACAAGTCCGGGCGGTTTGACAGCGGCACCACGACAGCCACCAGCTTCGAAGGCGGCCGTTTGCCCGCATACGGCCGCGCCAACATCCATGTTAGACATTTTACGATTGCGCGCAACATACGTTTGATCCAGAATCAGGATATCAGGCATGCCAATCACATCCCGTGCGACCGCTACAGTTCATGGCAACGCAAACAACCCATCCTGCTCATTGCGAAGCGTGTCGCAAAGCCGACCTGGTGGCAACTCCACATCGGCATAGGTTATCACTGAATCCCTGGGCAAATCACGTGTCATCCTGCATCCCTCAGCCAGCCCCTGAGGCAGCAGGTTCTGGGCCCTGCTGACTGGGTATATCTCACATTCTCCGTATGTTTTATATCCGCCAATGGCATCAAGCATGTCTCCGGCCCTCAGATCTTCCTTGGCGATACTGATGACATCAACACATGGATGGTCGGCTGAAAGAACCGGGTCACGGAAGAGAGCCACCCTTGCCGCGGACAAGGGCACTTCAAAGTGGCAAAGATGGTAGGGCGTGTAGAAGCTATATAATGGCCCGGGTCCCAGTTTATAGAGGTTGAGCATGTGCTTCTGCTTTGGATCGTCATGGGTGGCAAGTACGAACACGCCTGGGGATGGTTTCGATTTCACAGTGTAATCCACCACACCACCGAGGGCCCGGAGCGTTGCCACATCATACCGCCCGCAATGGCACAACTCATCAACATGCCCATCGAAATCCCCCCCGCGCATTCCCCGCATCTCGACGCTCATTCCCGTAGCATTGGCAACACAGGCTTGCTCAAAGGAAATCTTAGATCCATCGGCGAAGCTTGTCACCATATATGGATTCTGCCCCCATTTCGCCGCAAAGTCTTTTTGTGTTGTGGGATTGCGATAGGGATCCTGCAAACCCTTGATGTTACCGCAGACCAGTGGCGTGAGTCCAATACTCTTGACGAAACGGTACAGATTCATCTGAACGCCAGGCTGATCTCCGTCCGAAACGCTGAAAATAACTCCGGCCCTGTCCGCATGGCGTCGTATCACGGAGCCAATGGTCGCATCGAGCTCGGCATTCATTGTCACCACGTCCTTGCCACATGCAATCGCCTTCATCGCAAATTGCGCCCCGAACTCGATGGCACCGGTGACTTCGATGAGAACGTCGATATCGTCCGCCTCGCATAGCAGCATCGCATCATCGGTCATCACGGAAGTCCCCTTCGCAATCCGATCGTTCAGCTGCCCAAGACTGGCGACCTCCTTGAAGTCCTCCACACCCGCCTCGCGCCAGGCCCTTGCCGCCGTGGCAATGGTACGGTTGGCTATAGCCACGAGCTTCATTCCAGGCACGGAATTGATGATTTGGTTGGCAACACCCCTGGCCATGAATCCGGCACCGATAAGCGCCACTTTCACAGGCCTGCCAGACGCTTCGCGTTTTTTAAGTTCAGTGTCTACGATGATCATTTGGTTAGTTGGTTAGAATTATCTCTATAACTTATGTAATCGTCCCCAGCAACGGCCAGGACGCGTCCTTGTCGCTGATGACTGTCACTGGAATGGGCCACTGTATGCCGATTTCCGGATCATCAAAGCGAACACCCCGCTCGCACCCAGGGGTGTAGAATTCACCGACTAGATAGAGCAACTCGGCTCCATCGGTGAGCGCTTGGTTACCGTGAGCGAACATGTCAGGCACAAATATTGCCATACGATTGTCCGCACTAAGCTCCACCCCAACATACTGTAAATATGTCGGCGAATCGGGTCGCATGTCGATAATAACATCCCAAATCGCCCCGCGGATACACCGGATGAACTTCGGCTCGCTTGCGGGCGGCACCTGATAATGCATGCCACGCACAGTACCACTCTTGTTATTATATGACATGTTGGCTTGCACGACCTGCGGACGGAGCCCGTGCTGGGAGAATTCCCTTGCACAATAGGCACGCGCGAAAAATCCGCGATCATCCTCCTTCTTGTCGAGCTCGACAAGAAAGGCTCCAGTAAGTTTGGTTTCTATAAATGTCATATTTTAGTGTTGTTAGATGTCATATTTATCAAAACCCTGTTTTCCAGAAGAAGTCGGGATCGATCTGGCCGGTGCGGATCAGATACTGGAGCTGTTTGAGCCGGGTATAGGGACGGAATTCAAAATCCTCCAGGGTGAGATCGATCTGCTTGAAGAGTTCATGAAACTGCCGGGCACCCCGGGTCACATCCCAGTCGCAGGAAAACGCCGGCAAGTGCTTCGACAGCTTGTCGAAACTTACCCGGTAGCTGCGATTGTCAGCGCCCTGGGTGCCGAAGGTCGTCGTGCACCCCGGGAAACATTGCGCGACAAGCTCAGCCACCTCTTTGACACGGTAATTCTGTTGGTTCGATCCGATGTTGAAAATCTGGCCGTGAACGGCCGCGACAGGTGCCTCCAGCGCGCAGCAAATCGCTTTGCCGATATCCAGACCATGCACCAACGGTCGCCAGGGTGTCCCGTCGCTGGTCATTTTGATTTCGCCGGTGGTCCAGGCGAGGCCGCTGAGATTGTTCACCACCAAGTCAAAGCGTTGGCGCGGGGAAGCGCCGAATGCCGTCGAATTGCGGAAAAACACCGGTGAGAAAACCGCGTCGGCCAGTGGCATAATGTCCCGCTCGCACAAGGTCTTGCACACCGCGTAGGCGGTTTGCGGATTGGTTGGAGTTTCCTCGGTCACCGGCACATCGCCACCTGCCACGCCATACACGGAACACGACGACATGTAGATGAACCTGCGGACACCCGCTTGCTTCGCGATCCGTGCCAGACGCACGGAACCCTTGTGGTTGATTTCATAGGTGATATGAGGCGCGAGTTCTCCAGTCGGATCATTGGAGAGTTCCGCCATGTGAACGACGGCTTCATGTCCGGCCAGATCTTCCGCGGTGAGGTGGCGGATATCCTTGACAAGGGTACTGGGTTGGTGGTGCCTCGTGTTGTAGAGGTATCCTGTTTTGTAGTATCCTACATCCAGACCGGTCACGGCATGACCGCGCGATAGCAACTGCGGCACCAGCAAGGAGCCAAGATAGCCGTCAGATCCCGTTACTAGAATTTTCATTGGGTTCATTGGTGTTGAATTCGGATGCAAACGCTCTGCAATTATCAGGCAAGCTGCCTAACGATGGATTTGCCGATCTCCAGCGCGGCGGTGGCGGCAGGCGATGGAGCGTTGCAGACATGCAGTGTGCCATGGCCCTTCACCATCAGGAAATCATCCACCAACCTTCCATCATCAAACAACGCCTGTGCTCTAACACCGGCCTTGCATGGCACAAGATCCTCGGAGCGGATTTCAGGAATCAATTGTTGCAGGCTGCGCACGAAGGCGGACTTGAAAAATGAGCGGTGCATTTCCTTGATTCCTTCGCCTAGGTTTTTACAGATGAGCCTCCAGAATCCTCCGAAAGCCATCGTCTCGCTGAAATCGCGCACATTGAAATCGGTCTTGAAATAGCCCTCGCGCTTCAAGGCCAGCACGGCATTCGGGCCCGCATGAACAGACCCGTCGATCATCTTGGTGAAATGCACGCCTAGGAACGGAAAGTCCGGATTGGGCACAGGGTAGATCAGGGTGTTCACCAGATGCCGCTTTTCAGGCACCAGTTCAAAGTACTCGCCGCGGAATGGAACGATTTTCGCCCCGGGATCATCTCCGGCCATGCGGGCGACACGATCACTATGAAGACCGGCACAATTAATAACAAACTTCGCCTCGAAGTCGCCGGAGTCGGTTACGACGGTTTTCACACCATCGCGGCCATGGATGCGTCGAACTTTCTGGCCAAACCTAACATCACCTCCGCCCGCTTCGATCAATTCAAGCAATTTCTGGCAAACCTCAACATAACTTGTGATTCCGGTGGACTTCACCAACACCCCCGCGACGCATCTGACATACGGCTCAATATCTTGCACACGGTCCGCGGACACTTTTTCGACCGGCACGTCGTTGTGCAAACCTCTCTGATAGAGAGCATCCAACAATGGGATTTCCCTGGCGTTTGTGGCAACAATGACCTTGCCGCAAACATTGTGGGCAATTCCATGCTGCTGGCAGAACTCAACCATGCTGCGGGCACCGGACTTGGCAAACCTCGCTTTGCAACTGTGAGGTTTGTAATAGATGCCTGAATGAATTACCCCCGAGTTGCGGCCTGTCTGGTGCCTGGCAGGACCGACCTCCTTTTCCAGAAGCAGCACTCGCGCGCCGGCGAACGATTGAACCAGATGGTATGCCGTGGATATACCCACAATGCCACCGCCGATGACCAAGTAGTCGTATGGTTTCATGTTATTGGTAAGGATATGCCAGCGCCTTCACTTATCATCCCAGATATTCCATGGTTCATTGCCTTTTGCCAAGAGTTCTTCGAGATACATCCTGTCGCGCAGGGTGTCCATCGACTGCCAGAATCCATCATGACGCCACGCGCCGAGCTGCCCGTTCTTTGCCAGCATTTCCATCGGTTCCCGTTCCCAAATGGTGTCATCGCCGGCAATGTATTCCATCACACCTGGTTCAAGCACGAAAAATCCGCCGTTGATCCACGCGCCGTCACCAGGTGGCTTTTCGCGGAATGATTCCACCGTATCGCTGTCAGCCTGGAGGGTGAATGCTCCATAGCGCCCGGGTGACTGGACCGCAGACAGGGTGGCGAGCCTTCCGCGTGCCTTATGGTATGCGATGCTCGACGTGATGTCGATGTTGCTCACACCATCGCCGTAAGTAAGACAGAAAGTCTCATCATCAAGGTATGGTGCCGCACGTTTCAAGCGCCCCCCGGTCATTGTTTTTTCACCAGTTTCAACACAGGTGACACGCCACGGCTCATTATCGCAGCGATGGATAGTGGTCCTTTGGTTCCTGAGATCATAGGTGATGTCCGCAGTGTGCAGGTGGTAACTGGCAAAATAGTCCTTGATCATGAATCCCTTGTACCCGCAGCAGATGATGAAATCCTGGATGCCGTGGACTGAATAGATCTTCATGATGTGCCACAGAATCGGCCGATTGCCGATTTCAATCATCGGCTTGGGCCGCACGGTGCTTTCTTCACTGATACGAGTGCCGAATCCTCCTGCGAGTATGACTGCCTTCATGGTTAGATTCTCCCGGTGCGTTGTTTGAGTCTGACATCCGCGGATGCGTCTTTTGACGCGGTTTTTCTGCGACGGGGTGGTTTGATGATGGCGACAGGGTGTGCCTGAGGAGCACTATCTGTGGTGATCCGGTAGCGGATGACACGGGCTGGCACCCCAGCGGCAATGGCATGGTCCGGCACGGAGTGAACGACCACCGAACCGGCGGCGATCACCGCGCCTTTGCCAATCGTCACGCCTTGCAAAATCGTGACACCATGGCCGATCCATGCCCCATCACCCACCGCAATACCTCCCTTGCTGTGCAAGGGTTGCTCCATGACAGGCAGACCTGTAGCCATTCCGTGATTGTAGCAGTAGATACCACAGTCCGGCGCGATTTCCACTTGTTTGCCAATTCTCACTGCCGTGAGGAAGGCATGGATGTGACATCCCGGCTGGATGTGCGTTCCTTCATCAATGAAGATCTGACCACCCATGCCTGTTTCAATAAAGGCGTCACCATAAATGTGCACCTGATCCTGAATTTGCACCGGTCCGCCGTGTTGGGTGCAGAAAACAAACACGCGATCGCCCAGATAGATGTGGTGGCCAAGACACAGATCGGGATGGGACAACCGGGCGCTGGGAGCCACGAAGCCTCGTGGCAAAAGACTCGCCAGATAGGACCGCTGGTGGTACGGCGCGGTGTGCCGGGATGCAAGCCATGCCGCCAGCCTGCCGAATCCACGCGTACCGGCCCGCTTCAGCCAGAACATTCTCCAGCGATGCAACGTTTGTCTGCGGAAATAGTGATAGACCTTGCCCATATGGGTTTTCAGTTTACCAACCCCCATGGGCGGCCGACTCGCATGGGCGCATGGGGGGGATGATGAGTCTTCAGGGATTGTTGACGGCAACCCCAAGCCGGGCAAACAACTTGCCATCAGTCGTCAACGAGCAAGGAATGTATACTTTGACCAAATCCACTCCCTCGGCGGCCGCGCCAATTTCTTCGAACATCACCACACCCGGGGTCCCGATGGCGTCCGTCCACGGTCCCGCAAGGTCAGAAGTCCATTCAACTTTGATGTTCGTCAGCGGGTCATTTTTCGCCATATCCGTCCGGCGGTAGGTGAATAGCAGGTACTCTGTGTCTGTCGAATCACCCGTCAGAGCAGCCGTGACCAGTGAGAGGGCAGGCAGAAGATTGACGTCCATCAGACCCCCGGGGTCTCCTCCGATGACATATTCCACGGCGTTCCTGATAGAGTCACCATCGCTGTCCGCTTCAGGGCCGTCGGCAAGACTAAATCCACTCATCCAATGGCTGAATCCAGCCAGCGGATTAATTGTGATGGAGACCGTGGCTGCAGCTGAAGCCTGCGTGCCATCGCTCACTGTGAAGGTGAAATGGTCGGATCCGAAATAGTTGGCCGCCGGTGTGTAGGTTGCGATCTGGCCCAGCATGCAAGCGCCAACACCTCCTGTTGCAGATACCATACCACCCCCGACAATGCCCACGCTGCCATGTGCGGGCGGGGTTATCACGGCGAAGCTCAAACCATCACCATCGACGTCACTGCCGGCGAGGGTGATAGTCGCCGTACCATTTTCTGACAAATCCACAAATTGCGCGCTGGCCACCGGCGCGTCGTTGACCGGCGTGACCGTGATGGAAACCAAGGCCGGCGCGGAGGCCAATGCGCTGTCGTGTGCCGTGAACGCGAAACCGTCAGACCCGTTGTAATCCGCGGTGGGCGTGTAGGTCAAATTCGGGCCATCTCCCGACAGCGTGCCGTGTTCCGGCGGGGTCGTCACCGTGAAGCCCAGGGTGTCGCCATCGATATCGCTGCCTGAGAGAATGATCGCGGCAGTGGAATCTTCCAACAACGTCACCGACTGCGCGCTGGCCACCGGCGCGTCGTTGACCGGCGTGACCG
>CAIKDP010000081.1 GCA_903826205.1 Akkermansiaceae bacterium | reverse complement strand
TTCACGCCATCAGGCGCGGATGCCGACAACTACACCAATGGCGCCACCGATGTGAGCGTGACAGTGAATAAGCGTGCGGTAGCCTTGACGGGCACGCGGAATTACGACGGCACGGCGAGTGCGGCGGCCGCGGTCCTCACGGTGTCTAACAAGGTAGGCGGTGATGTCGTGACCGTGTCCGGCAGCGCCGATTTGGTGGGTGCTGGTGTGGGAGCGCAAGCCATCACATCAACTTCCGGATTGACCCTGGGTGGCATAGCGATGGCCAATTACACTCTAACAGGCGCGGGCGGAGCGGTGACGATCGCCCCGGCCCCGTTGACCGTCACGGCTGACAACCAGAGCAAGGCGCAAGGCGCTGTTCTGGTCTTCGGCAGCGGGAGCACGCAATTCACCAGCATCGGCTTGCAACACAGCGAAACGATTGGATCGGTAACATTGGCCTGCCCGGGTGGCAGCGCGGGTGCCGTGGCGACAACCTATCCGATCACGCCGAGTGCGGCCAGTGGTGGCTCGTTCAATGCGAACAACTACAGCATCGGATATGTGGACGGCACGCTCACGGTGGCGGGTGCGGCCGATCCCTTCGGGGAATATATGGCGGGTGCGCCAGACGGTCAGAGAGGTGCCTTGGATACGCCCTACAATGACGGAGTGGTCAACCTGCTCAAGTATGCGTTCAACCTCAGTCCAACCGGACCCGCCTGTCTCACGCTGACAGAGGGTGGCACGTCCGGACTGCCGCGCGTGATGCACGTGGGTGACAAGCTGCGGCTTGAGTTCGTGCGCCGCACGGCGGAAAAAAATCCCGGCATCACCTACACGCCGGAATTTTGCACAGGCCTTGGCGGATGGGAATCTATCAACGTTGTCGAGATCAGTGCGGACGCTATCGGGACCGACGGAGTCTGGGAGCGTGTCGTGGTGGAGGATCCGGGCACCGGGACGGCGCGCTTCGGCCGGGTGCTGGTTACGCAGCAGTGAATGCACTCTTCGTAGGCGCGCTGGTGACAGCGCGGGGGGCAACTCCCGACGGTTCATGGACATTCCATCACCCAGACGCGTTCTCACGAATCCGCCTACGGGCAGGCTGCCGCACTCCCGCAAAATGACAGTTGACCCCGCTCGCCGGTTTGAGTGACACTCAAATCCATCATGAGCACAACCATGTCAGCCGGCGTCCTGTACGGTGCCAAGGACCTCCGCGTTCAGCAATTCGCCGTGCCTGGGTTGAGCCCGGGCATGGTCCTGCTGCGCGTCCGCCGCGTCGGCATCTGCGGCTCGGACATGCACTACTTCCAACACGGCTGTTGCGGGTCCTTCGTTCCGTCGCGCCCGTTCATCCCCGGCCATGAATTCACCGCCGACGTGGCCGCCGTGGCGGCCGATGTGCGGGCACCCGCGGTTGGCGCCCGCGTCACCGTCAACCCGGCGCGCGCCTGCGGCGTCTGCGACTACTGCAAGGCGGGGCGCGGCAACCTGTGCCGCCGGACAATCATGTTAGGCAGCGCCAGCACCACGCCGCCCACCGATGGCGCGTTTGCCGAGTTCGTCACGGTGCGGGCCGACCAATGCCACGACCTGCCGCTGCTCATGGACGACGGGGTGGGTGCGCTGATGGAACCGCTGGCCGTCGCCTTGCAGGCGGTGAAACGCGCCGGAGCGGTCGCCGGTAAACGCGTGCTGGTGACCGGCGGTGGACCGGTCGGTTTGTTAGTCATGCTTGTCGCGCGGGCCTTTGGCGCCACTCCGGTGGCCCTCAGCGACGTGGTGGCGGACCGCCGGCACGTTGCGCTCAAGCTGCACGCAGACGCCGTGCTGGACCCCGCCGCGGAGCACTTTCCGGAGCGGGTGCGCGAGATCACCGGCGATGGCTTTGACTTGATCTTTGAAGCGTCCGGCGCGCCGAAGGCCTTGCGCCAGGCCTTCGATCTGGTGCGCCCCGGCGGCACCATCGTCCAGATCGGCACGCTGGGTACTGACGATGTGCCGCTGCCGGCCAATCATCTCATGGTGCACGAGATCCAATTCATCGGATCATTCCGCTATGGCAACGTGTTTGACGAGGCGATCCGCCTGGTGACCGGCGGCCGGATCCACCTCGATCCGTTGGTCAGCGAGGTTTTTTCGCTGGCACAAGTGCCGCAGGCAATGCACCGTGCGCTCGCCAAGGACGACGTCATCAAAGTGCAAGTCCAGGTCAGCTAGGTTCCAATCAATAATCAAACCGCATAACAACATGAGTTTACTATCCACTGTGCTGGCATCCGCCAAGGCCGTCTCTCCCATTGATGTGGCGGTCATAGCGGTTTACCTGATTGGCATCACCGCCTTTGGCATCTGGATCGGCTATCGCCGCAACACCTCGTCCCAACAATACTTTTTGGCCAACAAATCGCTCGGCTGGTTCACCGTCGGTGCGGCCGTGTTCACCTCCAATATCTCCACCATCCATCTGGTCGGCCTGGCCGCCGGCGGTGCGAAAGAGGGCTTGGTGATTGGCAACTTCGAGTGGATGGCATGTTTCACCCTGATGACGCTGGCGCTGATTTTCGCGCCGTTCTACATCAACTCGGGGGTTTCGACGTTGCCGGAGTTCATGGAACGGCGCTATTGCCCGCAGGCCCGCACGTTTCTGGCGGTTATTGGCTTGCTCGGGGCGCTGCTCATTCACATCGGCATCAGCCTGTTTGCCGCGGCCAAGGTGTTTCAAAGTTTCCTTGGGGTGCCGATGGAATACACCATCGTCGTGCTCTCGTTGTTCACCGTGACCTATACGGCCCTGGGCGGGCTCAAGGCGGTGGTCATGACTGAAAACATCCAGGTCTGTCTGCTGTTGGGTGGCGCCACCCTGGTCACGGTGTTAGGCATCATGGCATTGCCGGGCGCCGGGGTGCACGATGTGGCCACCTTCAAGGCGGCGGTGGCACCGGGCCAGTTGAACATGCTCCAGCCCATCATCAATGGCGAGGGCCACCTCAACGGGTTCTCGTGGCTGAGCGTGTTGCTGGGCTATCCGATTTTGGGCATTTGGTATTGGTGCGCCGACCAGACGCACGTGCAGCGGGTGCTGGGGGCGAGGAGTCTCAAGGACGGGCAGAACGGTGCGCTGTTTGCCGGGTTTCTCAAGATCACGCCGGTGTTTCTGATGGTGCTGCCGGGCGTGATCGGCTACGTGCTGTGGCAGAAGGGGGTGTTCGCGTTGGAAAACGTCGCCAGCACCGGCAAGCCGGATTACAACACGATGCTGCCGTCGTTGATCAACTATCTGATTCCGGTAGGCCTCAAGGGCCTGTTGGCCGCCGGTATGGCCGCCGCCCTGATGAGTTGCATGGCCGCCGCCCTCAACAGTTGCGCCACCCTGATTTCGTTGGATATAGTCAAGCGCGTGCGTCCGGATACACCTGACAAACGGGTGGTGGCTATCGGTCGGGTGACCACCGGAGTGATCATGGTGCTGGCGATGTTGTGGTCCACCCAGGGCGACCAGTTCGGCACCATTTTCGAGGCCATCAACAAGATTCCGATGACCTTTGCGCCGGCGGTGACCACCGTGTTTGTGCTGGGCGTGATGTGGAAACGCGGCACCAAACAGGCCGCCATGGCGACCCTCTATATCGGATCGGTCATCGGGGTGACCTACTTCGTGATGGACATGCCAGGCGTTGGCAAAATGATCCTTGGCGCCGCCAAGGCCCACGCCGGCTTCACCGGCTTGGTCACCGATCCTGAAGTCGGCTTGGGGGTTCCTTTCATGCTCGTTGGTCCCATGCTCACTGTGTTCTGCGTGGCCATCTATGTCATCACCAGCATGCTGACGCCGGCGATGCCGGCCGAGGAAGTCGCCAAGGTCTGTTGGGATCACCCGCTCGCGTTCCTCAAGGGACCTGTCACCGCCGCGAGCGATCCACGCGTGGTTTCATTGATCCTCCTGGTGGTGGTCGGCGTGTTTTACTTCTTCCTGCGTTAGAGGTCGATCATCACCTTCATGAGCTTGTCGGCATGGTCGCCGATGAACTGATAGGCCTCGAGGTATTGGTCGAAGGGGAAATGTTTGGAGACGAGGGGATCGAGGATGATTTTGCCTTCGGCAATGAGCGCGGCGGCTTCGAGGTAATCCTCGTGCCGGTACATCATGGAGCCGAAGACATTCAACTCGTGCTCCCCAACAAAATACATGTTGACGGTCGGGTTTTGGGCATACACGCCGAGAATGACCACCTCGCCGCCTTTTTCCACATTGGCGATCAAGGCGTCGAGCGAGGCCTGGACCCCGGCTGCTTCAAAGCCGACTTGAAACCCCTCATTGCCGAAAACCGCCTGTGCGCCTTCCCTGAACGGTTTTTTGAGGATATTCAATGTGTGTGTGATGCCACATTCCCTGGCCTTTTCCAGTTTGAAGTCCATCACATCGGTGATGAGCACCTTGTTGGCGCCACGTTGGATGGCGAATTGCGCCACCAGGTTGCCAATGGTGCCGGCGCCTGAGACCACC
>CAIKDP010000080.1 GCA_903826205.1 Akkermansiaceae bacterium | reverse complement strand
TTGAGGGAGGTTTCCGCGTTCTCGCGTGCCGTGACGTGGACGGTCTTGAACTTGTGGCGGTTGAGCACGACCGGTGCCACGGTCACCGTGGAATCGGCGTTAGCCGTGTAGTCGCCGGCGAAGTCGCTCGACGTGCTGGGCGCACCAACCAGGGGCACGCGCACCGTGTCGAGCTTGTCGGCAGGCAGCGGGCTGAAGTCGATGGAAAACGCCGTGACCGGCAGCAATTGAGCCATGAAGGGCATCAGTGCCCGTTGGGCGACCTTGATGTCTTTGACGTTGGTGAGTGTGTTGGACATGATAGTGTGTTAGGCTTGGTGTTTGAGGATGAGAGCTTGTTGTTCGGGGGTGAGCTTGCGCCAGAAGACGGTTTGCGCGGTGGGGTCGCTGATGGCGGCAAACTGCGCATGGAGTTCGGCGGCCTGGGTGGCATCACCCGCGGGAGTGACACGGGCCGGCAGCGTGGTGCCGGTGGAGGCGACGACCCGGGCAACCTCGGTCTGGACGCGGGTGTCGAAATCCGTCTGTGATGCCTGGAGTTGGGCAACGCGCGTTTGCAGGGCGGTGGCGTCGGACTGCGCCGCCTGGAGCTGGGCAATACGGGTTTGCAGGGCGGTGGCACTGGTGGTCGCCGTATCGCGCTCGGACTTGAGCGTGTCGATTTCGGCGGTGAGCAATCCGACTTCGCCGCGCAGCGAATCAAGATTGGTGGAGGCTTCGGCCAACAGGTCGGCTTGGGCTTTGTAATCCCGCTGGAGGTCGGCGACCTGGGTGCGGGCATCGGCTAGCATGTCTTCGAGTGATGCGTTCATCGCACGGGATTGCGTGTCAACCGACGCGTGATACACCCGCAGGCGGCGCATGGCTTCGGCGCGGTCCGGGACCATGCCCGCCAGATTGAAGCGCTGGGCCTGCCGACCGCTGAATGTCTGGCCTTCCATCGCCTCGGCGGGAATCGAACGCCCCCGCGCCAGCACCGCGGCATGAAATTCCTGTGCGGTCTCGGCGATGTTGGAACGGATGAGTTCGCGTTGGTCATCGGTCAAAGGCGTGCCGGGTGCGCCCATCGCCTTGTATTTGCCAACGGCGAACACCTCCACCTTGATCCCCTCGGCATCGAGCGCGGCGGTGTCGTCGATCACGGCTTGCACGACTCCGATGGAGCCGACTTGCGCGGAGGGCGTGGCGTAGATGGCGCGGGCCTGGCTGGCGATCCAATAGGCCGCCGATGCCATCAGGCCGGATGAGAACGCATAGACCGGCTTGCGTTCGTTGATAGAGGCGACGGTCGCCGCAAGTTCTGGAGTGCCCGCCACGGTGCCGCCGGGCGAGTCGATGTCGAGAAACACGGCGCTGATGTCGTCACGTTGGCCGGCCTCACGCAGGGCGGCGCCGATTTCCTCGGAGTCGGTGGCTCGGAACAGCACACGGGCGAAGATGTCTGGCTTGCGCAGGATCGGACCGTCGATGGCGACCACTCCGATGCCGTCCTCCACACGCAAGAGCGGGCTGGACTGGCTGGGTTGGGGCAGAGCGGCACCACGGTCCAGGAACGAACGGGATGCTGCTGCCATTGAACGCAGGGCTTCTGGCTGGATCAGCCACTCACGACTTTGTAGGAATACAGGATTCACGCCCCGGTGGCGGTGTCAACGCTGGCGGAATGGCTGGCAGGCTCAAATCAAGCGCACGATGCTATTGATTGAGTGTTGATCTCCAAGAGTAACGGAGCGTGATCGGAAAGAATAACATTTTCAAAGCTATCAATTTGAAGCCCATTCATGTTTTCGTAAAAATACTTTGACCCGAACATGTGATCCAAATGGTGCAGGCTATTTCGGGTGGATCTGAAAGTTGGGTTTGCCGAAATCTCTGGGTGGAGTCCGTAGTGCTCGTGATATAGACTTTTGATGCCGTTTTCTCCAAGGATTCTCAGAATTTCAAGAAAATCACCTTTGGCAAATGTTGGCCCAAGATTCCAGTCCCCCACAATCAAGGTTGGATCACTGAGGATTGGAAGATAGTGCTTCATAGCGCAAAATTCGAGACAGTGTTTGCCCTTAACATCTTTGAATCTACCCTGTTTGCAGGCCGAGTAGAAGGTCCAGACGGCCAATAATGTGAAGGTGAAATCTGCTCTGGAGGCTTTCAGGGGAATGAAGATTTCCATTTCGTCATCTCTGGGTAGCTCGGTAAGTTGATAGCCATTATAAGCCAACACTCCCAACCCCTTGGGACTTGGATTAGAATGGTTGTTCGTGATCCACACGCTGGACTCTGGTTTGAGTGTCGCAACGTTGCCCTGCTTCAACTCGGGAATGACAGCTATATCTGGTTTGAATGCCTCGAAATAATCGATCTGTGCCTTCTGACTGATTCCATTGCAGCAGTTCCACAAAAGAATTCGCAAGCGTCTGGTATTGTCGTTCATTTCCTATGGTTTGAGCCTATCTGAGTGACCGTGCCAAGGAAATTCGCACGATAACACTGCGTAGGCATTGTGCCGTCTCGGTACTGTCAGGTCTTGCGGTCCAATTGTGATCCGCTGTTCGGTGGCATGGATGGATGGGTTTGTCCTGAAATTGTTCCCGACGGCTTCCACAGCATTTCCACCGGCACGCCATACTTGGTGGCCGTCTCAAGAATCAGCTTTGCATCGCTGGCGCGGCGTTCGATTTCCTCGCCGAAATCCGCACCCAGTTCCTGGAAGTGATCCGATAGAGTCTTGAGCCCCATTTCCACATCGGCGCGGTTCTGTTGGGCTTCGCGGCCCGCATCGACGGTCACCCGCTTCGGTGGAACGGAACTGATTTTCCACCATCCCGCGATGGGCGGCAACACACCCCGGTTGATGGCATCGCCAATCACATACGCCCACACCGGGCGGATGAACCTCCGTTCGAGGATCATCTGGCGGAACGAAAATCGGCGGTCGGCCTTGGCAACAATCAAACGCACGCCTGCGCCGCCGATCTTGCTGGAATCCGCCGCGAACTCGAACGGGATCATGCCGAGTGCTGAATCCCGCCGTAAGTGCTCAAGGAAGCCGGTGAAGGTGGGCGATGGGCGGTTGGACTGGAAACTGTCTAACGACTCGTCAGGTTTGAGCGCCACGAGCTTGCCGCCTATGATGCGCTGAAGTGATACCGGGTCGCTCGCATCACCCGTACCACCGGTCCCGCCCACGATGAAGTCACCGTTGTCGTCTATTTCTCCGCGTCCCGTTTTGAGAATGCGAGCAACGTCGGCGTTGTCCTTGACCGCGTGTTTTTCCAGCGCCAGCAATTCCATCTCGTCGAGGACGTGGTTGATGGAATGTTGGATGGTCGGATGCGCCCGCACGCCGCCGGCCCATTCCGGTTCAAACAAGTGCAGCAGCGATTCGGCCGGGATGTCGCGGGCTTTGCCGCCATCTTCCAGCACCCGATAGAAAACCGGCGCTCCCCAGGCGTCGAGACCCACGCCGTCGATGGTGTCCTTGGATCCGAACTCGTCGCCGATGCGGTGGGACTCGATCAGTTGGATGCGCGGCTCGCCATCCGCGTCGCGGGTTTTGTGAACGAAATACTCGCCGTCGATGTCGATGCCACGGCAAACCAACGACTGGCATTCCTCGAACGAAAACCGCCGCGTGACCTCACAGCGGGCCGACCAAAGGGAAAAGTAGTCCTCGGCGGCGCGGTTCCACTCCGGTTTGGCGGATTGCGCCTGGACGCGTATGCCGTCGCCTGTGGAATAGATCGCCATGTTGCCGACCAGTTCCCTGACAAATCCGCTGTTTTTGTGGAGGTAGCGCGATTTGCGGACCAGTTCGGTGCGCACCCCCGGCGTGAGTTCGTTGC
>CAIKDP010000079.1 GCA_903826205.1 Akkermansiaceae bacterium | reverse complement strand
CGGGCAGTTGGTGACGCGAGGCTACGCCCTGCAGCGCTTCGTGCTGGCGGCCTCGTGCCGCGGCGCTTATCCGGTCAAACACGACGGCTCGATCTTCACGGTCAACAACCGCAAGCGCGACAGTCTGTTAGACGCGGATTACCGCGTTCACGGCGCCAACTACTGGTTCCTGGACGCGGCGACGACGATGTACGGGCCGATGCTGCGCAGTGGCGACTACGATTTGTTGATGCCCTTGTTCAAGATGTACAGCGCGATGGTGCCGATGGCCAAGGAGCGCACGAAGCTGCAATACCATCATGAAGGGCTCTATATCCCGGCAACGGTCTATGCCTGGGGCACCTATCAGGAAAACGAGTATGTCCGCTGGCTCTGGCATGGCGGCCTGGAACTGACCGCGAAGATGCTCGATTACTGCGAGGCCACCGGTGACGAGGCGTTTCTGCGCGAATCGGTGCTGCCGCTCGCGGATGGTGTGATCACTTTTTATGACCAACATTGGAAGCGCGATGACAAGGGCAAGATCCGGATGGATCCCGCGTGCGCGCTGGAAAATGCCCACGAGGCGGTCAACCCGCTGCCGGAGATTGCGGGCCTGAGGTATGTCCTGCCGCGTTTGTTAGCCTTGTCGGAAAAGGTCACCACCGCCGCCCAGCGCGCCGCGTGGAGGAAGACCCTGGCCGATGTCCCGGAAATGCCGATGGCGCCGCTCAAGGACGCCGCCGCGCCTGCGCAGCTCGCCATCTGGAAGCTGCCACCCACCGAACAGCCGGAGGTAAGGATGAGCGGTGAGGCTGACAAGAAGATCCTGATTGCGGCCGAGCTGATCAAGACTTGGCAGGGCGACGAGGTTCCGGACCTCTACGCGGTGTTTCCCTATCGGCTCTATGCCTTTGATAGCAAGGAGGCCGATATAGGCCGCCGGACTTTTGAACGATGGAATCCGGCCAAGCCGCGAGGCTCCTACCCATGGGAAGGACGGGTTGGTGGTTGGCGCTTGAGTCCCATCCAGGCCGCCTTCGTTGGCAAGGCCGGGCAGGCCGCCACGATGGTCACCTCGAATTTCGCAGCGCATGATCCCGGCAGCCGCTTTCCGGCGTTCTGGGGTCCCGCCCAGGTCGGCATCAATGACCAAAGTCACGGTGGCGTGGCGATGACCGCCTTGCAAGCGATGCTGCTGCAGGTGGTCGGCAAGAAGATCTATCTGTTTCCGGCGTGGCCGAAGGATTGGGATGTGAATTTCAAACTCCATGCGCTCTATAACACCACCGTCGAAGGCGAACTGCGCGGCGGCAAGGTGGTGTCGCTCAAGGTCACACCCGAGTCCCGCAAGGCGGATGTGGTCAACATGTTAGATAAATGAAAGCCACCACACCAAGCCACGTCAAGAGTTGGATTGCAGCTCCATCTGCGGCTGTAACGCCCATTCGCCATCGGCGCTCACAGAGCGCCGCTACAATGCTGGCCGTTGCGCTTTGCGCCCTGCTCGGCACGGCGCGGGCTGAAACCGATCTAACAAAAAACTTTGTCACCCCGCCCGACGAGGCGAAACCGTGGGTCAACATGTTCTGGATCGGCCGGATCACCCCGGCCGACATCACCCAGCACATGGAGGAGCTGAAAGCCAAAGGCGCGGGCGGGGCAAACCTGATCGATTTAAACGCGATGGCCGACGCGCCCTACATGAGTGACAACTGGCGCAAGGCATTCCAACATGCGGTGCGCGAGGCCGACCGCTTGGGCTTGAAAATCGGCGTCAACACCTGCCCGGGTTGGCCCTGCGGCGGCCCGTGGACCACCCCGGAGCATGGGGCCTGGATGATGGTCAACTCTGAAACCGTCATCAAGGGGCCACAGAAGTTTGCGGGCAAATTGGTGGACCCGAAAGGCAAGGGGGCGCTCTATGCCGATGTGGCGGTGCAGGCATTCCGCATTCCTGATAGATCCGCCACTCCGCCGCCGGTGGTCACCGCCAGCAGCAATCCGGACGACCTGCCGAAGCTGCTGGATGGCAATTTCAACACGATCTGGAAGCCCGCCGCAACCGACGAGAAACCCTGGATCCTGGTGGATTTCGGCAAAACGTATGGCGTGGACTGGTTGTGGTTGGACATGGTCGGGCAAGTGGTCATCGAGGCATCCGATGACTGCGTGGCGTTCAAGCCGGTGACCACCGTGGTCGGAGCCGGGCAAAACACGATCTATCAGGCGGTGCCGGCCACCACTGCGCGCTGGTACCGGCTTGCGGTGGGCAAGGGCACGACCGTGCACGACCTCGCGCTGGGGCATAAGCTTAAGGTCGAGCGGATGGCGCACATGGCTGCCAAACGCGGGATCACCAATCCACTCGGCGTCTCGGCAATCCGCCAGATCGACCAGGTCAATTTCGTCAGGCAAGACTTGGTGGCGCTGCCCGATGAGCAGCCGCTGGCACTGCGTGACCGGATCGATCTAACGGGAAAGCTGGCCGAAGATGGCACGCTGACCTGGGACGTGCCGGCGGGAAGCTGGAAAGTCGTGCGGATCGGCCGGACGACGACCGGGCAGAAGCTGGCATTTGGCAACGGCCTGGTGGCCGATTACCTCAATCCGGCGGCGATGGACCAGCACTATGAAAAAGGCATCAAGCCGTTGTTAGGAGATGTGAGCGGGCTGGTTGGCAAGACCTGGCTGTACTCCATCGAGGACAATTTCGAGGCCGACCTGATGTATTCCTGGACGCCGAAGATGCTGGAAGAGTTCAAGACCCGGCGCGGTTACGATCCGGTTCCCTATCTGGCAGCGCTGGCGGGTGAGATCGTGGACAGCGTCGGCATCACGGATCGTTTCCTGGCCGACGTGCGGCGCACCATCGCCGATTGCGCGGCGGACCAGCACTACGGCCGCTGGGCGGAGTTGGCGCATGCCGACGGCCTGAAAGTGCGAGCGGAAGCCGGCGGCCAGCACCATCCGCGGCTGTTTTGCAACGACGGGCTGATGAACCAGGGACGCATGGACGTGCCGGTGGCGGAGTTCTGGGAAATCGAGTTGTGGAAAGAAAACCAGGGTGCGCCGGCCGATCATCATGCCATCACGACACCGGGGTGGATGGATGCCGCCCAGAACGTCAATGCCAAGCAAGCGGCCAGCGCCGGGCATTTGTATGGCAAGCCGCTGGTGGCCTCCGAGGCCTTCACCAGCGGTGGCCGCCGGGCGCGCTGGGGCACCGCCCCCGCCGACCTGCTACTGCACGCCAATACCGCCTTCTGCGAAGGGATCAACGCGCTGTGCATCCACGGCTCGGCCACCTCCGGTCCGGAGACCGGCCTGCCCGGCAAGTCGGTTTTCGGCGGGATCCATTTCAGCCACAATCAAACGTGGTGGAACCAGGGTGCCGAGGGCCTGCTGCGTTATCTGTCACGTTGTTGTTATATCTTGCGGCAGGGGTTGTTTGTGGCCGACGTGCTCTACTACAGCGGCGACGAAGTGCCCAATTTCGTGCCACCCAAGAACATCGGTCCTTTGCGCGGCTTCGGATATGACTATGACATGTGCAACTCGGAGGTGCTGCTCACGCGGCTGGCGGTCAAGGACGGCCGGATCGTGCTGCCTAACGGCATGAGTTACCGGGTGCTGGTCTTGCCGGATCGACCGGTCATGCCCTTGGCTGTGGTTAGAAAAATCGAGGAACTGGTGGCCGCCGGGGCGACGGTCATCGGCCCGAAACCGCAGCGCACGCCCGGCCTAACGGACTATCCGCAAAGCGACGAACAACTCAAGGCGATTGCAGCCAAGATGTGGGGCACGGATGCCGCTGCGCCTGTGCTGCAAAAAACCTACGGCAAGGGACGGGTGATCAGTGGCGTGAGTATCCGCGAGGTTCTAACGAAAATGGCGGTGCCGGTGGATTTCGCCTACACCAGCCAATCCGAGAACGCGCTGGTGGATTTCATCCATCGCCGCAGCGGCGATGCCGAGATCTACTTCGTGATCAACCGGCACGCCACCGCGTTGCAGGCCGAGTGCACGTTCCGGGTGAATGGCAAGCAAGCGGAGTTATGGGATCCGGTGACCGGCACGCAGCGGGCGCTGCCGCAATTCGAGTCCAAGGACGGCCGCACGTCCATTCCCTTGCAGTTCGAGCCCTATGGCGGGCTCTTCGTGGTGTTCAGGAAAGAGATTCAGAAGTCAGAGGTCAGAGGTCAGAGGTCAGAGGGAGCTACGCATAATTTCTTAACTTTCCAACCCGTCCAGGAACTCACCGGTCCGTGGACCGTCCAGTTCGATCCGAAATGGTATTATCCGATCGATAATCTGACCGGCGATGCCGCCAAGGGTCTGCTGGTGTTTGACAAGCTGGACGACTGGTCCAAGCGCCCGGAACACCAGGTGCGAAACTTCAGCGGCACCGCCGTTTATCGTAAGGTCTTCGACCTTGCGCCAGAGGTCAGAGGTCAGAAGTCAGAGGTCAGTAAGCCCCATTCCGACCTCCGATCTCCGACCTCTGACCTCCGATCTCCGACTTCCGGCCTCGCGCCCCGCCTGTGGCTGGACATGGGCGCGGTCAAGGAAACCGCGCGGGTCAAACTCAACGGCAAGGATCTGGGTGTTCTCTGGTGTTCGCCGTGGCGGGTGGACATCAGCGGGGCGCTCAAGCCCGGTGACAACACTCTGGAAATCTCCGTGGTGAACCTGTGGCCGAACCGCTTGACGGGTGAT
>CAIKDP010000078.1 GCA_903826205.1 Akkermansiaceae bacterium | reverse complement strand
TTTGAGGGGACGCCGGTACGGGTGACCTATCACCCGAGTTATCTCCTGCGCTCCGCCAATGACATCCGGACCAAGCGCATGGTGTGGGAGGATATGTTAGCGGTGATGGAGCTAACCGGCATGCCGATCTCCGACAAACAGCGCGGGTTCTTCCTGCCCAAAAACTGAATCGTTTCAGGCCAGACGTCCGGCCAGATGCGCCGTCCACAGGCTGGCGACGATCGCTTCCTGGGCGGTTTCCATTTTCGCGCGGTCGGCGGGGTGTTCATCCTCGTGACTGGCGAGGTGAAGCAGGCCGTGGACGAGATAGCGGAGGATCTCGCGGGGCAGGGGTTCGTCATATTCCGCGGCCTGGCGTTTGGCCACTTCCGCGCCAATGACAATTTCCCCGTGATGGAAGGTGATGACATCGGTGGCTCCCGCAATGTCCATGAACTCGCGGTGGACTTGGTCGCTGGTGACGTCGTCCACCAAGGCCACCTCGATGGTGGCCAGATGGGACAGCGGTGAATCCTCGCTGGCGGCATGCATGAGTGCCAGCGCGGCGGCATCAGCCGCGGCTATTTCCATCACCGTGAGCCAGCCTTCAGGGATTTCCACGATGTGCTGATGGTTTCCAATGATGATTTCGAGGGACATGGCGGGGGCGGGAAAATTGGCGGCGTTGTTTCCGCTCAGGCGGGTGAGGGAGTGCGCGACGACAGGAGTCCTTTGGTCGCGGCATCCGCTTCGGGGAAGGGGGTGCGCGTGGAATCGCCTCGCTTGTTAGGTGCGGGCGGGCGTTCCTCCTCCTTCGGGTAGTCGATGCGGGCATGCAACATGCTGCGCAGGGTGCCGGCGAAGCTGTCTTTGACGATGGCGAGTTCCTTGATTGTCAACGGACATTCATCGAGCTGGCCGTCGTTCACCTTGGACCGGACCAACTCCTCTATCATCGCGCGGATTTTAGCCAGGGTGGGCTTGCGCAACGAGCGTGAGGCGCTTTCCACCATGTCGGCCAGCGCGATGATGCCGCTTTCCCGGGTGCTCGGGCGTTGGCCGGGGTAACGGAAATTCTTCTCATCGACGTGGGGCAGGTCTTCCGGGTTTTCCAGCCCGCGTTCGACTTTGTCGAGTTCGGTTTTTTTCTGTTCCTGGGCACGGCGGTAGAAAAAATAGACCAGGGAATCGCCGTGATGTTCCTGGATCACATTGATGATGCGCGGGTTGAGTTTGTGTTTCATGGCGATATCGACGCCATCCTTGACGTGGGCGATGATGACCAGCGCACTCATGGTCGGGGTGAGCCCGTCGTGCGGGTTTTCCACCCCATCGTGGAGGTTTTCGATGAAATACACCGGTTTTTTCAGTTTTCCCACATCGTGGAAATACGAGCACACGCGGCACATCAGCGCGTTGGCGCCGATTTTCTCCGCGGCAGCCTCGGCCAGGGAGGCCACCACTAGGCTGTGATGGAAGGTGCCGGGCGCCTCCAGTTGCATCTGGCGCAGCAGTTTGTGGTTGAGGTCGCTCAGCTCTAACCAACTGGTGTCGGTAGTGAGCTGGAACAGGCCCTCAAAGATGGGCAGCAGACCGCTGACAAACAGCGCCGCGAACACCGCGGTGCCCAGCGCGGCCACACTGCCCAAAGCGAAAATCTCGAGGTGGTTGACGGCATCGTCCCCAAAGCAGGAGCACAGGTCCAGGCGGCCCCACACAATGGCAAGGATCAAGGTCACGATCCCGATGAAAATGCCGGCACGCAGGAGTTGTCCGCGTTTGCGCACCTGGACGGTGAGCAGCACCGCGGCAAGGCCGGAGACCAGGCTGAGGGTGAGGAAACCTAACATGTCAGAGGCCGGCACCAGGAGGCTGCCGATCAAACTCACATATATGGCCGAAAACGTGCCCACGGCCCGGCCGAGCAGAATGCTGTGCAGCATCGGGGCCAGGGCAAACGGCACTAGCAGATAGTGGAAAACCTCGAGGGTGTCATCCGCATGCGCCAGTTTCATGATCAGGCCGCAGAAGGCCAGATGCACAAGCATGCCACCTAACACGAGGATGACCCGGCTGTTGCGGCGGCATAGGAATTGGCTGTTGGCGTGAAACATCGCAAGCGCCGCCAGCGCGAGGGTGAACCCGTAAAGCGCGCGTTTGAGGGCATCGTCGGCCGGTCCGGTGGTGTCGGATTTGAGGATGAGCACGACGCTGGCCACGGCAAAGGTGGCATACAGCCCCAATTTCACCGCAAGGCTTTCCTCGAGGGCCTGGATGGCAGGGTTTGCGCTGTAGACCCGACGTTTCCGGCCCGAAGAGAGCCCCTGACGAGTCAACTGCCAACGTTTGATAGCATCAAGGAATCCCACGGCGTTTTGATCGGTTCAGGCGCGCGGGACCGGCGGGAGCCGGTCAGGTCGCGGGGCAATTAGTAGCCGATGGCCACCCCCATGGCAATTCGCAATTTTGGCAGGGTCTGAAGCGTTCACCAGAGCAAATCCGCCACCACCGCACGGTGGTCGGAGCCGAGATTCGGACCGGTCCAACGCTGCCGCGTGGCGATCCGCCCGCCGGTCAGAATGTGGTCGATGGGGACGGCACAAGGCGGGAAGTCGCGCCGCCAGGTCGCGCTGAAGCCGCGGCCCCAGCAGGTGTCGTGCAAGCCGGCCTCAAACAATGGCGTCATCGCCTGACTCCACGGGGTGGCATTGAAATCGCCCGCCACAATGGCCGGCAGCGGTTCATGTCGCAGGCGCTCCGCCAGATCCTTGAGGGCCGCATCGCGGCCGTGCGCGAAGGACGACGACAGCGGCGAGGCCGGGTGCACACCGACAAAGAGCAAGCTCCGGCCGTTGATATCCAGCGTCACTTGTACCATGGCCACTCCGAGAATCGCGCTCGGAATGAGGTCATGCCCGACGATGGGATACTTGGAAAACAGCGCAAACCCGAAATTGTCCGTCTGCGGATACATGATGTTGTGGGGCATCGTCGCCGTCAGTGGGGCAAGGCCGGCTTCCCATGAAGGGTTGACTTCCGGAAAAAACGCGATGTCCGGGTCGGTCGCCTGCACCCAGCTCACGGTGTCGGCGTAGCGCTTGTTGTTGTTAAGCACGTTGAAGCTGAGAACCCGCAACGGCCGGGCTTGCGGGGTCGCGTCGCTGTGGGGCAGATAATACGGCGCCAACCGCCAGGCCGGGACTAACAAGAATGCCGCGGGCAGCAGCGCCCAGCGGAACCGGCGCATGACGAACAAACCCAGCAGGCACAGCGCCTGAAACACGAAATACTGCGCTTGGAAATGATTGCACAAATCAAACACCCACCACCGGCCGCCGGCCAGACCTAACAATGAGACCCCGCCGCCAAGAATTGACAAAGCCACGCCTGCCCACCAGCCCCGCTGAATCCCCGTCCAAGATTGTTGCCGCCACCAAGTGCCCATGGCCGGAGCCTGGCACAGGCCCCCGCGCCTGGCAAGCCCGGGGGATGTAGCCGGGGGCAATCCACGGGTGAATCCGCCGCGCAAACAACTGGCGGTCCAGCCGGCGGTATCGGATGGATGCAAAGGTTCCGGCATTGGTATTTGTGTTAGACAGGAGTATGGTGTTCGTTGTCCCAAGTTCTTGCCCCCCATCCACGCCGCTCCGAATGTCACGCATCGCCGCGATCACCTGCTGTCTGCTCTCATGCCTGCCACCGCCCCAGGTCTCGGCCAAGGACGATCGCTTCGTTGAGGGCGAGGTTCTCATCACCTTCAAGCCGGACGTTGCCACAGGCATGATGGCAACCACCCTCGCCCGCCACGCCCTCGGACTAACAGAACACTACGACGGCATCTCGGCCCGACAGCGGAGCAATTGCGGCATGATCCGCGGCAAAGGCCGCACCACCGCCCAGCTCATAGCCGACCTGAAGGCCGATCCCAGCGTGGCGATCGTCGAGCCCAACTACCTCCGACACATATCCACAACCACTCCGAACGACCCTGATTTCGCGAAGCAGTGGGGGTTCTCCAACACCGGTCAGAGTGTCAACTCCACCCCCGGAACCAGCGGTGTTGATACCCGCTTTCTCTCCGCGTGGAAACTTTCCCGCACCACTTCCAATGAAGTGGTGGTAGGCATTATCGACACGGGCGTCGATATCACCCACCCCGATCTGGCCGGAAATATCTGGGTGAATCCCGGGGAAATCGCCGGCAACGGGAATGACGACGACGGTGACGGCTATATTGATGACATCCATGGCTATGATTTTGCCACTTCCACCGCAGTGATGACAGATTCCGGCTATCACGGCACCCATCTGGCCGGTACCCTCGCCGCCGTTGGCAACAACCATACCGGTGTCATCGGCATGCAGTATCATGCCTAAATCCTGCCACTGAAAGTTTCAGCGGATGGCGAATTCATGAGCACGTCCGCGGTCATTTCCGCCTGCAACTATGCCGTCAAGCTCAAGCAACAAGGTATCAATATCGTGGCTGTCAACGCCTCCTATGGCGGCGGTTCATATATCGCCAGCGAAAGCTTCCCGCCCTCCAAATCACCCAGGCTAGCGGCGCCGCCATCCTCGCCGCGTTGCCAACTACCGCCACTTTCGTCAACGTCGTCAACCCCGATCTCGCCTATCAATTCCTCGATGGCACATCCATGGCCACCCCGCACGTCGCGGCTGCGGTCGCCTTTGCCGCGTGGAATTTTCCGGCGGAAACGCTGGCCCAGCGCCTATCCCGCATTCTCGCCCATACCACCGCCGTCCCCGTGCTTAGCGGGAAAATGACCACCGGTGGCAGGCTCGATCTGCTCAACATGATCGATACCGATGGTGACGGCCTGCCCGATTGGTGGGAGATGGAGAATTTTCATTCCCTGGCCGCCGCCGCCAGCGATGACTCTGACGGTGATGGCTTTACGAATCTAGCCGAATACCGCAGCGGCACCGACCCCGTTTCCGCCACCAGCTTTCTTGCTTTCACCTCGCTTCAGCCTGTTAGTGATGCCTCCGGGGAAAGTTTTATTCTCACCTTTCCCCCGGTCGCCGGCCGCAACTATCAAATCGAATGGAGCGACACCCTCGCTGCGGCATCCTGGACCTTGTTAGGTGCCACCGTCACCGGCACCGGTGCCACGATTCAAATCACTGATCCCAATGCTCGTGCCGCGTCACCGCAACGGTTTTACCGCTTGCATGTCCTCGATGACTAGGCGGGTGGTGCATGGCAACCATCACCCATACACATCACCCGGTGCCCAGGACTTGGATCTTCATGGTCTGCAGTTTCAGGATTTTCCGCCATCAGGCACAGCATGCAACACGGAGCGTCTGCACCTTCTCCCCGGCATCTATCCGGTTGCTGCAAGTCGGGCTCAGCCGTTCCAATCAGCCAGCATGCCCGTGGCGAAGTCGGCGAACAGCCAGCGCGCCTTCGCCGAAGGACGTCATTTGCCGCCTGCAGCCGGAACCACGTAAGCATGGACGAGCGTCTGGTCGGCGCTGATGTATTCCACCTTCGCCAGGGTGGTGGACACCGTGAGCCGCAGGTGCCCCGAACCGCCGAGGATCACGCCGTCCTTGTAGCCGTACTCGGCGGCTGATCGTGGTGCCCTGTCCTTGCCCGCCGCGCCCGGTTGTGGCACTTCCTGATAGACAATGCCATCAAGGTCCTGTTTTGCGTACAGATGATCATGCCCGTGGAACACAATGCTGACCTTGTTGCTGACCAGCAGTTGATGGATCGGCGCCGACCAACCGGGGCGATTGCGCGCAAACCCATCGGTGCCATCCGGATTTCGGCCACCCCACTCATACATAGGTGCGGCTTCCGCCCCGCCCCGGCCTGCGTCATCGGTACCGCCGACCAGATGATGGATGAAAATGAATTTGAACTTCGCCTTGCTGGTTTCGAGGGTATTCTTGAGCCATTGATATTGGTTGCTTCCGAGCGAGCGGCTCCAGTTGTCCTTGCGGCCGCGCTGTTGTTGGGAGAACCAGAACGGGTCGAGCACGATGAACTGCGCATCTCCCCAGAGCCATGCATAGTAATCCTGCAACAGGCCGGCCTCGGGATGCTTGTTGGAGTTGCCCGTGAAGAATTCGTCCGGAACCGGATTTGGGAAATACCGTTTGCGCATCATGTTGGACCAGACAGCCAGGCTCTCGGACGCATCACCGCGCCCGCGCGGGCATTCGCCATCGTGATTGCCGAGCACGAGAAACAAAGGGGCGCTCTGGCAGGTTTGCCCAAAGTAGAACCTTTGCGCGAGATATTGTTTGGCGGCGGACTCCCGATCCGGGTGTTTCTCGGACATGAAGGTGTCGCCCAGATCGATATGAAAGTCCGGCCTCCCGGCCAGCGCGCCGGCCAGGGTGCGCTGATAGATGGAAGGCTCGGTGTGTTCGTCGAGATGCGAATCCGCCGTAATCGTGAACGTGAACGGAGTGCCCGGCGGGCGGGCGGTGTGAAATGTCAACTCGGCACTATGCGCGCGCGCCGAACGGAATTGGTAATGATATTCGGTGTTAGGTTCCAGCGGCGTGAGCACGATTTCCGTGGGCACCCCATTCTTGAACGGCCGTTTGGCGGTTTGGGTGTCCAGCTTGCCCGCTACGCTGCCGTAGGCGATCAAGCCATCCACATCATCGTGGCTCAGGACACTCAGCGTAACCGATTTGGCGCCAGGCCGGCACAGAATCAGGTCAAACGGATGCGCTGGAACATCGTTGCACATGGAGGCCTGGACGGGTTGCTTCGCCCCGCCCTTGCGTCCCGGATTGTCCCCGGCGCCCTGTGCGACCGCAAGACCGCAGGCCAGCAGCAAGACGAGAGTTGGCCGTTTCATTTACCCTCCTTTCCTCTGCCTCCGCGTCTTTCCTGGGTCGGCTTTCCTGGGTTGTAGGTTGGATTCGGCTTCGGCATCTGCGCGTCGACGGCTGCGAGATAGTCCGTCAAGCGTTGGTTCAACTCTGTGGTTTTGGCGGGCATCTTCGTCGCTAGATCCATGCGTTCGCCAGGATCCTTGGCAATATCATACAAGCGCAACGCGCCCGTCTCATACACCCGGATCAGTTTGTAATCGCCTAACCATATCGCCGACGCCGGGCCGATGGCATCCTTGTCATAGTGCGGGAAATGGACGACAAACTCTTCGCGCGGACGATTCACCGTTCCTTTGCCGCCGTCGGTCAAAACGGCGGCGAAGCTGCCGCCCTCGAGGCCTTTGGGCAGCGGGTCGGTGATCTTCGCCAGCGCGGCGATGGTCGGAAACAGATCTTCGCCAATGGTGCGGACATGTGAGCAGGCACCCGCCCGGATGCCAGGCCCGCGGATGATCAACGGAACCCGCAGGCCTCCTTCTGACACCGTGCCCTTGCCGCCGGACAATGGCGGGTTTTTTCCAGGTGTCCCGTGGTCGGTGGTGAAGATCACATAGGTGTTCTTGGCGATTCCCATTTCATCGATCTTGTTGAGCAGCGTGCCCAAAGCAATGTCGAGATCCAGGTCCGCCGCCGCTTCCGACAATTCGCGGTCGCTGAGACCGCCCCATGTCTTGACTTTGGCCATGGCCTCCGGACTGGCGGCACCGCCCTGTCTGGCCGCATAGTGTGACAACTGAAGATAGAACGGTTTGGCGGCCTTGACCTGACGGGCCATGAAGTCAATTCCGCGCCCGGTCATGATATCCAATTGTTTCGGATGTGGATTGGCGACGTTGTCCGGTCCGCCGTTGTTATTGGCTCCGTCGTTCTCATCGTATCCGTGCTGGCTTGGACTCACCCGGCCCATGTGCCATTTGCCGAAGTGGGCGGTCACGTAACCCGCATGTTTAAGGACTTCGGCGAGTGTCGTCTCACTCGTCGGCAGTTCGATGGACGCCGGCGGCGGGATCAGCTTTCCGTTCAGATTGTCTCCACCGTCTTGCTTGCCTTCACTCACAAAGGTCATATGCAAGCGGGCCGGACTCTGTCCGGTCAACAGCGACGCCCTGGTGGGTGTACAGCGGGGGGACGGCGCGTAGTAATTGGCGAAGCGCATGCCGTCCTGTGCGAGTTGCTCCATGTTAGGCGTGCGGACATGGCTGCTCTTCGAGCCCGGCACGGTGTCGTCCATCTGCACGGAGGTGCTGCTCCATCCGTGACCTTCGCCGAGGATTACGACGAAGTTGGGTCTTGACGGGGATTCCGCCCGGAGCAGGGCGAGCGAAGCGACTGATAGAATGGTGATGAGAGGTTTCATGGTGGCAGCTGGACGTAGGATGCGCCGGTTATGATGTTACTCCGTGGTTTCAATGATTCCCGTTCCAGGATTATGGCTTGTCTATTGGCTGATTCGGGTTGTTCTTCCCTCCGCCTTGCCCGCGGCGGCCCTGCCGGTCGCCACCACCGGGTGGCCGGTCACCGGGAGGTCGGAGCTTGGGTTGGATATCGAGTCCTTGGGCCGCGCGGTCGGTGATGGTTCCTTGCGGGGTCAGTTCGCGGTCTTTGAACGCGGGATGGTCAGCGCCGTAGCGGAAGGCTCTGAACGCGGAGTTGGCCATCGGCAGAACGTCGCCTAACACCTTTACCGGCCCATCACGGGTTACGGGATTGATGTATTCCCACACCAATTTGCCGCCGGTGGTGACTTCGAAGAAGTGCCCTTCGGTATTGGAGCAGATGAAGGTGTTGCCATTCGGCAGGCGTTGGCCGCTGGAGCCGATGTGACTGAAAAAGTTATGGTTGTTGGCGGAGCGATAGTTCCAGACAATTTGGTTGGAGATCTGGCGTGGCTCGTTATGCGTGTCGTGGTCGTACGTTTCGCGCCGGTAGCCTGCGAGCGGCGGATTGACATATTTCCCTGAATCGCGGCCGGAGGCGTCAAGGAACGGGTTGATTTCCAAAATCGACGACTGCGGCGTGCGCTGATAGAGATACTGGCCGTTGTTGAAGACCATGAGGTGACCTGCCCCCGGCAGACCGGGGCGGATCCAGTGCGCGTCATGGGCGCCTCCCATTTGTTTGTGTCCGGAAGTGGCGGAATCCCAGTTTTCCAGCACCCGTGGCGGATCGCCCTGCCCATAGCGGGCGGGATCGCCGAAGCGATAGATAAAGTCACCCGCGGGACTGGCGGCCTTGGCAATGCCGGCCGTCGCGTCGCCGGCAACGAACGTGCCGTCATGGTCGATCACATACAACTCACCCTGCACCGAGTTGATGACCAAATGGCCGGACTCCGCATTGTAGTCGAGTGAGTTGCAGTGCAACCAATCGCGCTTCAACGGTTTGCCAGGCATGTTGAGATTGATGCGCTCCGGATGGTCAGCGATGGTTTTCCCCGGTCCGACGTGGTTGGGTTTCGCCGGATCGATGTCCTGCACGACGTGATCGAAAAACCACCATTCCCACACCACCTTGCCCTGCATGTCCACCTCGACGATGGCGTCCATCTGTCCTTCGCGATAGGGACCCTTGTTGGGGTCGGCACCCGCGGCGATCGCCTGGTCATGGGTGATGGATTTGTTCGCGATATAGAGCGTGCAGGGGGCATTGAGTGCCTTGTTGAAAATGCGCAGCCAATCGTGGTGCGGCGCATAGCCATCGCGCTTCTCGGTGTATTCCCAGACGGTCTTGCCGTCCCAATTCACCTCCTGGAATCCCTGGAAGCCGCTGGGGTCGTCTTTTGAGGCATCGAGGATGTTGCCATTGTCGAGCAGGTGGGGGTTTGTGCCGATGGGCCAAGTGTGGACCACTCGTCCCTCCATATCCAGCAGATAGGTCCGGCTGCCGACGCCAAACAGCGTGTAGCCGTTGAACGCTTTCTCCTTATCAGAAAAAAGCAGTTCCGTGGGCCCTTCCAGGCGCTCGTAACCGAACGCGGCAACGGTGCACAAGATGAAGGCGGAGAGGTGGGATTTCATGGGGTCGGTCGGGGAATTCAGGGAGGTCAAACTGAGCCGGGCGGCTGCGTGGTCGGGCGGTTCGCAAGGTATTGTCAGAAACCGCCGAAATCCAAACCTGGTTGTGGAAAAATTTCCATAAACAAGCCCGATGCCAATCCTCGCTTTGCGCCCCCCCATATTGAGCGATTGTTTGCGGCGTCTTCATCGTAACTTAAGGTTGCCCGGGATAATTTCCGGTCCTGGCAATTTCCAGGCTGTCCATGCCCCGGGACACCGCTATAGGCTTGCCATGGAATCCGACATGAGAATCCTCATCATTGAAGACGAAGCGGATCTGCTCGCAAGCCTCGCCAAGGCGCTGCGCGAGGAGGGCTACGCGGTAGATACGGCAGCCGATGGTGAGGAAGGCCTCTACAAAGCCCAAAGCTGGGACTACGACGCGCTCGTGCTCGACGTGATGCTGCCGCGCCTCGACGGTTGGGCCGTGCTCCAGCGCCTGCGCCAAACAAAAAAGACGCCGGTGCTGATGCTCACCGCACGCGATGCCGCACGCGACCGGGTGCGCGGGCTCGACACCGGAGCCGACGATTACATGGTGAAGCCGTTCGATCTGGACGAATTGTTTGCGCGCTTGCGGGCGCTGATCCGTCGCGCGGCCGGCCAGACACGCAACACGTTAGATATAGGCGACCTTGTCATCGACACCGCCGCACGCCGTGTCACCTGCGCCGGGCAGATTGTTGCGCTCACCGCGCGAGAGTATGCCTTAGTGGAATTCCTGGCGCTGCACCGCGGCGAAGTGGTCACGCGCACCACCCTTTACGAACACCTCTTCGATGAGGACGATGACACTCTGTCAAACCTGTTAGATGTGCATGTCTCCAACCTGCGCAAGAAACTCGGTGCGGGATTCATCACCACCCACCGCGGCCACGGCTACAGCATCGAATGAAATTCTTCCATTCCATCCGCTGGCGGTTGCAACTGTGGCACGGGCTGCTGTTGGTGCTGGTGCTGGTGGGCTTTGGTTTCACCGCCTGGCAACTGCATCGTGCCACCCAGTTGCAACGCGTGGACCAGGACTTGGAACGTCGTGTCGCGGTCATCGTTGGCGCGATGCGGCGCGGCGACGCGACACCGGACCGGCCACCACCGAACCAGCCACCACAGGACCAGCCACCACAGGACCAGCCACAAGAGCGGCCACCACCGGACCGGCCACCACCGGACCGGCCACCACCGAACCAGCCACCACAAGAGCGGCCACCACAAGAGCGGCCACCACAAGAGCGGTCACCACAAGACCAGCCACGAGAGCGGCAAGCGCCTGCCACTCCCGCGCCCCACACGACGGAAGTGCGTTTGTCAGCGCGCGATGAAAATCTGTTTGAGGGGGATTCGGGCAGTGGTTTCTACTACGTCGCCTGGCGGCCAGAGGGGCGTGAAATCTCGCGGTCGGCCTCCGCTCCGCCGGAGGTGCCGTGGCCGGAACGTCGGCAGGAACCCGCCGCGGCACGCTCCCGCGGCAATTTGCGCGAGTACGCACGCTTCATCGATACGGGTGAATGCATTATCGTCGGCCGCGATATCCGCGATGAAGTGGCCGCTATCCGCCGTTTCGGCTGGATCCTCGGCTCGGCCGGCGGCCTGGTTTTTCTGCTGGCATTGGGCGGTGGATGGGTGGTATCCACCAGAGCCCTGCACCCGCTGGCCGAGATCGGCGGCGCCGCCGCCAAGATCGCCGACGGCGATTTGAGCCAACGCATAGCGACAGATGATACCCGCAGCGAACTCGGTGTGCTGATCCGCGTGCTCAATGACACCTTTGCCCGGCTGCAAGCGAGCTTTGCCCGCCAAGCGCAATTCACCGCCGACGCGTCACACGAACTGCGCACGCCCATATCCGTGGTGCTCACCCAAACCCAGGGTGCCCTCGCCCGCGAACGCCCCGCCGCCGAATACCGCGACAGCCTTGCCGCCTGCCAACGTGCCGCCCAACGGATGCGCCGCCTAACGGAGTCGTTGCTGGTGCTGGCGCGGCTCGATTCCGGTGAAGCCACCGCCAGCCACGTGTCATGTGACCTGAACCACATCGCCCGTGATGCCATCGACCTGCTGCGGCCTCTCGCCGCGCAACAAAATGTGAGTCTCGATGCCGAGCTCACCCCAACCCCATGCACAGGCAACGGGGAACAACTCGGCCAGGTCGTCACCAATCTCGTTAGCAACGCCATCACCTACAACCGTCCCGGCGGCAGCGTGCGGGTGAAAGTGAGCGCCGAATCCAACGTGGCTGTTCTAATCGTGACCGATACGGGACAAGGGATCGCGCCGCAGGACCTGCCGCACATCTTCGAGCGGTTCTATCGGGCCGATCCGGCCCGCGTCAGTGTGGCGGGATGCAGCGGGCTGGGCCTGGCCATTACCCATGCCATCGTCGCGGCCCACAGCGGCACCCTCGAGGTGGCCAGTGAGCCGGGCCATGGCAGCACCTTCACCGTGCGCTTGCCGTATGCGCCTGCCGTCCAAACATCCTTGTCGTAGTTCGGCAGTCATCCGGGCCCTTGCGGGCGCCCGGAGTGAACGCCGGTTGTCAGTCAGGTCATGTATTCCACTGAATTGCAGTGCAGCCAGTGGCCCTTCAAACTGTGGCCGGAGAGGTTGATATTCAAGCGGTCCGGGCAGGTGCCGATGGACGTGCCCGTGCCCATGGTGCCCACATAGTTGGACTTGGTGGCGTCATAGGCGTGAAGGGAACAGTTGGCGAAAAGAAACAACGGGACCAAACGGAGGGTTGGGATTATCGTTTTCATCGCGGTATGAGGTTAGACCGGAAGATTTAACGACTGAAAACACTGAGGCCCACTGAGGGTACAGATGTTAGGATGTTTTCAGTGGTATCAGTGGCCTTCAGTGTTTCAGTGGTTTTCTTTGATCGGATACATATGGGTGTTCGCATGTCGGCTAAGCCAAAGGCCGATGATCAGCGTGTGCTGACGGTGGTTGCGGCGAACAGGAAGTCGGTGTTGGGGACCTCGGGCATGGCGATGGCCCGCGAGTAGAGGTAAGCACCCTTGCAGGTGAACCTGGCATCCAGATTGCGCAGCCTGAGCAGTGTTTTCTTCTGGTCCGGCGTCAGGGTTTTGGCGACTTGCGAGAACGCCATGGCATAGAAATAGGATATTTCCCCGTCCAGCTCGCCGTATTTCCGCGACAACGCCATCACCTTGTCCTTGGCTACGGATGGATCCTTCATGAATTTGCGCAGCTCGGTCGCGATGGCGCGCCGGGTCTTGACGATCTCGGTTAGATCCGCACGTTGCTGCTCGACCAGGCCGGTGACGAGCTTGCGTTGCGCTTCGGATAGGGCGGCGATAAACGCTTCACCGCTATCACCTGTCAGCGAGGTGCTGATCGAGTAGTTGGCATTACCCATGGCCGGGATGTCCTTCATATAAAACGACCCGAAGTAGGTGGCGTGGCGTTCGGGGCAGAAATACACATCGGCCTCGACGTTGCCGGCATACCAGCTGAACATCTCGCTGGCATAAGTCATGACGGCCACATGGGCGGTGTGTGACAGGCTGTTTTTGTCCACCTGATCGTCGAGCTCCGGCCAGGTTGCCGAGTTGTTGAAGACCATCTTGGTGAGGGAGGATTTTTGTTTGTCCGTCAGGGACCGGACGATGCCGCCGAGCACCTCGGCGCGCCGGTAGCTCAGCTGGCCGTCGATCTCATAGATTTGGGCGGTGTATTGCATCACTGCCTCACGGTTGAGGCCGGTGCTGGATTTGGGGATGTCTCCCTCAAGCTGGCGGCAGAACCCCTTGATCAACGGGAAGCGTTTTTCCACAAATGCGGTGAGCATCTTTTCCTGTTCCAAGGCCAGGGCAATGAGCTGCGCTTTCTGTTGTTCGGTCAGGACATAAAGCATGTTGTTAGCCGCGCGCGGCACAAACGACGTGTTGTGGCCCAGTTGGTTGGTGTCCACGTCGCGCATGTATTGGAAGCCGCAGAAATCCGCCACCTTGCCCGGCGGCAAAAACGTGTTGCACCCGAAGTCCCCGGTTAGGAAGGCTAATCCGTCAAAGGCGATGGTGGTCAGCTGGGCACGGTCCGAGACGGCCTGTTCGATGGAGTATTGGCCTTGGCCATGCGGCTCCTTGCCTTGCCCGTGCGGGCCTTTCGCTTGCGGTCCAGCCGCGTGCGCTCCTTGCGGATCGGGTTGCCCTTGCGGGGTGGGACGGGTCTCGGGGGCCTGTTTGGCCTCGGGTCGGGGCGGGCGGGAGTCCCCTTGTTGCGCTTGATCCGGCGGCGGTGCGAGGTCACGCAACTTGTCGGGATCAAACCCGGCCGCCTTGACGGTGTCATTCATGGCCGGGCCGCCGCGCATGCCGGCCTGGCGGAATGCCTCGTGGATTGCTTTCGCCTGCTCGGTCGTGAGCGACTTTGCATCATATTTGGCGAGGATGGCCTTGACCTGCGCCTGTTGCGCGTCAGTTAGAGATTCCTCTGACCGCGGCCGCTCACCGCCGCGGGCTGCGCCGGGTTCGTTAGAGCCGTTCTCGCGCGGGGGCGGACGTTGTCCGTCGCGTGGTGGATTGGCGTCTTGCGCGGTGAGCAAGCAGGTGGATGTGCCGAGAGCGAGCGCGCTGATGATGAGCTTCGTTTTCATGATTTGGCTTGGGGTTGTGTGGTTCGGTAAACGTCTGGCAGGTGGTCCTGCCAGAAGAAGAGCGACGGAGATCGTGGTAGTGATGTGATGACCTCCTTGGCTGTTCCGCTGGTGAATTTACCGCATTGAACCTTAAGACTTCGTGAAGCTGCCAAAATTATTTCGAGATTTATTGCCAGCGTCGGGCCGCTCCTTGAGGCGCCCCGAAATCACCTGCGGCGTTATGTGGAACAGCCTTGTATTGAGGAACGATCCGGAGGCGGGACGCCTCCGGCACGGCCTGCGACGGGACGTCGCAGCTACCTGCCCGTGGCTTCGCCTTCACTGTGACGCTGGGGCCTGGGCTGGGTGTTGCTCCCCTCGGGTCGCTCGCGTTTGTCGCGGGGCTGCTCGATCATGTTGTCAAGGCCGGTCTTGCCTTTTTGGGAGGCCGGGAGTTCGATGACGCCCTTGGGTGTTAGATCCTTGTCTTTCAAGCCGGGGTGGTCGGGGGCGTAGCGGTGGACCTTGAAGACGGCGTTGAACAAGTGACCACGCATGTCTTTGCCAGGAATTTCGCCTTGCGCGAGGATGCCGCCGCGCACCATCGGGTTGATATATTGCCAGACGGTTTCCCCGGCGGGGGTGATTTCAAACAAATTGCCGATGACGCCGGCACAGACGAGCATGTTGCCGTTAGGAAGACGATGGGCACCGGAGATTTCCGAGGAGAAGAAATCCGTGCGGTTCTTCGCCTCGTAGTGCCAGACTGGTTTCTCCGGCCCGTAGGCTTTGCCGGGTGTTAGAATATAACGGCCATCGGCATCCATGGGTGGCACGATTTCCTCCAGGCTCGACCATCCGCGCTCATAGCCGTTGTTGAAGATGGTGATGTGGCCCGCGCCGGGGTAGCCATCCGGGATCCACTCGGCGTCGTGTTGTTGGATCAACTGGCGGTCGGCGGCAGTGCCGCGGCCGTAGGCGGCCGGGTTGCCCCAGCGGTAGAGGATGTCGCCCCCTTTGCCTTGCTTGCCGCCGCTGTGGCCGGCGGCCTCCCGGGTGGTGGTCGAGTGGTCGATGATCCAGATTTCATTGCAACCGCGAACGCTGAGGACGATCTGGTCGAGTTTTGGGTTGTAGGCGAGCGAGTTCATGTGGTTCCAGAAGGCGGCAGTGGCGCGGCCATTGCATTTGACATCGACCAACCCGGGATGCTCGGCGACTTCACCGAAGTTCGTTTTGGTGCGATCGCTGTTTTGGATCAGATGGTCCCAAACATGCCATTCCCAGACAATCCTGCCACCTTTCGGATAGATCGGCTGGATCTCGACCACGGCATCCGGCACGAGGTAACCGTCGCGGAGTTGTTCCGGGGTGAAGCCGGCAGCCACCGCTTGCTCGAGAGTCTTGCGTTCCACCATCAGGGCCAGCACGTTACCATTGGGAAGCGGTTTGATGTCATGGTGCAATTGGTAGTCGCGGGTGGCGTGATCAAATTCCCAAATCAGCTTGCCACTCCAGTCGAACTCCTCGATGCGGCCGCCTTCGCCGCCGCCGGTGCCGCCCTGAACCTTGAGCATGCCGGCCCGCAACAAGTGACCGTTGGGCAATAGGTGGGCGGATTGGCCGGGCTCGTAAGCGCTCTTCCAACTGTTGACGATCCTGCCGTTGTTATCTAACAGATACGTCGTGGTGTTGTGTTTCGGCGCCATGAGCGTGTAGCCGGGACAGGCCTTCGGCGTATTCTGATAGAGGCCGACCGTCTGGCCTTGATTTGGAGAAACCGGCAGCTTGTTTTCGATCATCGGTTTGCCGCTGCCACCCTGGCCGCCACCCTGGCGGGCGCCTTGACCACCACCTTGACCGCCGCCTTGGCCACCATCTTGGCCACCATCTTGGCCACCATCTTGGCCACCATCTTGGCCACCATCTTGGGGGCGCTGTTTTCCTTGTCCGGATGATTCTGCCGGAGCTTGTGCATCACGCGGCCGGGGCGGGTTGTCGCGCGTCGTTGCGTCACGCGGGGGAGGGGGGCGGGAGTTGTCCTGGGGATCCCCGGGCTGCGGGTCTCCCCGTCGCTCAGCCCCCGGATCCGTGGCACCTTCCGGGCGCGAATAGACGACGTGCAGTTCCGCGGTGGCGAGGATGCGGTCTTTCATCGCGGCGAGCAGGACATCGCGGCTGACTTGTGCCGGCGGGACATTGGGCTGGGGCGCGGAGGACAGGGCATAAAGCGTGTAGATATAAGTTTTGGGACCCGGACCTTTGGAATGTGGAGGCGCGTATCCGCCACGGTTGTTGACGCTGTTGCTGCCTGGAATCCCGACGTTTTGAACATTGCGTGGAAGTCCGGTGCTTGAGGCCGGAATGTCATAGATCACCCAATACCACTTGGGTTCGCCGCCCGGCCCGGGAATGTGGTGCATGATCAAGGCATAGCTCTTGGTTTCCGCCGGGGCACCGCTCCATTCGAGCGGCAGGGTGGCGGACGACCCATCGCCCGTGTAATCCTTGGGCAACAGGCCGCCATCGGTGACTTCCGGACTGCGGAGCGCAAAGCCGGGTCTCGGCGCGGTTAGAGAGCTTGCGGATGGCTTGCTGGAATTGGGGCCGGTCGGCGGTTTGCCGCTTTGGGGCGGACCCATGCGCGCGGTTTTTTGGACAGGAGTGGGTTGTGATGCGGGACGCGTCTCGGCATGGATTGGCAGGGCGATACGGAAACCCAAATGATAATACGGGTGGGCCGGATCCTGCGGGCCTCGGTAGTAGGACGGATTGCGGTTGGATACGCGGCCGTGGCCGTTTTCGCCGTTGAACCAATTGCCTCCACGCATGCCGCGATAGGTCTTTCCGTCGGGCATCGCGCTTCCTTCAGCTGGCCCTGGCGGGTTCTCCGCAGGACTATAGGCATAGTAGCCGCGCTCATACCAATCGTTGATGAACTGCCAGACGTTGCCGGACATGTCGTGCAGCCCGTACCCGTTCGTGCCGTCGGCGCTCTGCCAGGTTTCCTGGGAACCGGGCCAGGCGCAGTCGGACTTCTTGTGAAGTTTGCCGCTGAAAAATCCAACCGGTGTGGTCCATGGCAATGGGCCGGAGCGGAACGGGTTCCTCGACTCCGGCCAATTGGCCTTGGCGGCATCCGCGTCATCGCCCCAGGGGAAATTGAAATACGGATTTTGTTTGCCCCCGCGCGCGGCGTATTCCCATTCCGCCTCGGTGGGCAGTCGGTAGCCGCTTTTTTGGAAATCGCAGGTCCACGCCTTCGGATCATAACAAAGCGGCAGCTTCTGCCGGGTGCTGAGCCAGTTGCAGTAGGCCGCCGCGCCTTCCCAGCGGATGCAGACGACCGGATGATCTTGCTTGCCATCTAACACCTGAAAGGTTTTTCCATCCCAACCGATCCGGCTGTAGGGAGACATCTCGCGGGTTTCGCAGAGCAAGTCGCTGCCGCCCGTGGGAAACACGCCGCCATGGCGGACTTCGAGCGCGCCGGGGCCGAGCGCGGAATTGAGAAACGCGCAGTATCGGGCGGTGGTCACCGGATCGACGCCGATTTTGAAGGCGTCGACGCGCACCTTGTGGACCGGTGTCTCATCGCCGCCGTGCTTGGGATCGACAAACCCAAGGTGATCGCCCATTTGGAATTCCCCGGCGGGAATCGTGGCGAGGACGGGATCGGGCACCGGTGATTCGGCGGCGGGCAGCGGAGTGGCGCAACCGATGATGCCGAGCGCGAGGGCGCGGAATGAGGTATTCATGGTTAGGTTAGGGCGGGGGTGCTCATGAGGTGTTAGATCAGCGGGGATGGGTGGTGGTTTCGGCTTCGACCCTTCGGGATGGTTCGTGGTGCGCCTGGTGATGGAAGAAATCCGGCGACAGCGGCGCGGTGGAGGCGAGTTCAAGCGCGATAGACGCCGGGCCGCCGGTCCCGCGCGGCAGGCCGTTAAGGAGCATCCGGTGGATTTGGCCTGTGGCCGGGTCGAACCAGAGTTCGATTTCCCTGGGTCCGCCTTGGGCGGCGGAGTGGCGCGAGCCCCGCAAGCCTTTTAATCGTGCCGGGGTGGCCGGGTCGGCTGGTGGCGTGAACCATTCCAACTGATAGAAGTGGCGCAGGTCCTCGAGTCGGGTACGCAGTTCGAGAAACGGGGTGCTCTGCCGCCCCGCCAGCACGCCGGCCCCGAAGTGGTAGGGATCGCTGCTGGTCCTCACCGGGCCATCGCCGCGGATGCTCCAACTGGTTTGGCCATCGCTGCCCAGCGTGCGGGTGACGCCGTCGGGTAGCGCTTGTTCCAGCACATATTGGCTGCTGCCGCGCAAATGGAGACGAGCGCCATCGAGAAAGGCGGCGGGGGGGAAGCGGCCACGGTCCGCTTGTTCCAAGGGATTTCCACCCTGCCGGGCCGTGCCGGGGTCGAGTACCCGGATCACATAGCTGCAATCCAGCGAGCGGTCGAGGGCGGTAATCACCTGATCGAGGGCGGCCGCGGCGTTGTTCGGCAACAACAGGAGGGTGAGGGAGAGCAGGCCGACCACTATGGCGGCTGCGGCGGAGAGCCACCACCATCTGCGGGTACGCACGATGTTTGGCGCAGTCGGCGGGGTTTCCAACGCGGCGAAGAACGCCTCACGGTCCAGCGCAAAGCCCCCCGCTTGCGCTTCGGTGGCGAGGAACCCGTGAAGCATCGCGTGGTCGGCGAAAAGCTCGCGGGCCGCGCGTGATGCCGCCAGTCGGGAGGCGAGCGCCGCGCCTTCGGCTTCATTCGCGAGGCCATGAAGTGCCCGGAGGATCAGGTCATCCAGTTCGGCGGAGGGCTCGGTGGAGGATTCCTTCATGGGCTATGGCGGGGTGGGAGAGGCGAGGGATTTACGCATGCAATCTAGCAACAATTGATGGGCGCGCTTGAGAACCTTGTAGACGGCCATTTCGGTGCGCTGAGCCTGCCAGGCAATCTCCGCCACCGCTTGGTCGCGGTAATAGCGGGCCTGCAGAACCTGCCGCTGGTGGTCCGTTAGGTGCTGAAGGCAGTGGCCCAGCGCCTCATGGCGTTCATCGCTGGCCATCGAGCGCTCGGCCGCGACCTCCGCGAGCGCTTGCAGGGTCGACTCGTCCAGCGGCACCGGCAGACGCGTCTGGAGACGCCGCCACTCAAAGGCGAGCAGGCGGGCAAACCCAAGCCCCCATGCGACAAACGGGCGTGAACGGTCGTAATCGCCGAATTTCAACCACAAGCGGCATGCCAACTCCTGCACCAGATCGTCGGCCGCATGCCGGTCATGTACCAATGTCAGCAGAAATCCATGGAAGGCTGCCTGGCTGGCTACATACAGGCGGGTGAACTCCAACTGTGAGGGGTTATCTCCCTGCGGTCGGATGTTGGATTCGGTGGCTGGCATGGTCTTCAACAAGGTATTGTCAGAAACCACCCAAAACCAAACCCGGGGTTACGATTTTTCAATAATCATCCAAAACATCACGAGGGGGCAGGGGAGGGGACGCGTTGTCGGGGCACCGGACCGGCGGGGAAATGAATGGGGGAATGGGCTGGATCCGAGGTGCGCCCGCACGGCCCTGAGTCCGCTGCTTCAGTGCGGGCCGCCGACCCTCAGTGCTCAAGAACGGAGGCTTTGATATCCTTCCGGACGATCGGTCTGTCAGTGATGATAACCGTGGTGCCAACTGTGATGGTGTCATAGAGTTTGCTCGTAAACTCCGGGTTGATGCGCAAACGCGAGGCGATTTTCTCGGAACTGACGCTGCCGCCACTGCTCGTCACGGTCATCCACCGCCGCGCGGCGCGGCCCGGTGCCAGGATGCTTTGCCGACCTGTCGTGCCGTCCAGCAGCGAAAAAACCTGATCGCCGAGAGAACCGTAGCCGAGAATCTCGACCGGTGCCCGCCCGATGGGATTGCCGTTGCGGTAGACGTAGATGGTCTTGTCGGCGGCGCTGATCAGGATCGTGATCGGTCCGTTAGGGCTACGCTGCGGGCGCCAGTCGTATGCATTGTTCGCGAGCGGGCGCAGCATCCCGGGAGTGAAATCCGTTGGCGCGAGCACCATGCCGGGATGCGCTGCCAGGTGCGGCACGGGCGTCTTGCCATCACCCACCACGACGGTGCCGCCCTGCGTCGTTGCACTGAATAGCAGCTGCGAAAAATCGTAGGGCAGGCGGATGCAGCCGTGGCTGGCGGGATAGCCTGGCAGATTGCCCGAGTGCATGGCGATGCCGTTCCACGTCAGCCGCTGCATGTTGGGCATCGGCGCGTTGTCGTAAGTCTTCGAGTAATGCTCCCTGCTTTTTTCCAGAATGGTGAAGACGCCGCCTGGCGTGGAGTGCCCCTGCGCGCCGGTGCTCACGGTCGAGCGGCCGATGAGGATGCCGTTGCGATACACATGCAGGGTCTGCTCGGGGACGCTCACCAACACCATGAGCGGACCCTTCGGTGAGAGCTGTGGTCTCCACCAATACTCGCCCGGCTTGAGTGGGCCGGTTGGCTTGCCCGTTGGCGTGCCCGCGGTGTGAAACGAGGGCCGTGCCATGCCGCCCGTTGGGACGCTTGGGGCTTGCTGCACCTTGGTATCGGCACACCCGAATGACAGCATGACAAGCGCACACGCCGCGCTGGCTTCCAAGGCTAAGGGGAGGATTTTATGTTGGATTTTCATGATGGAGTGAATGGTGGATGATCAGTGTGGATGATGGCGGATTGAAAATGTGGTGCCGCCGTGCCGACAAGCGAACGTTGGAATGGCGGCGGCGTCAAGTTTCAGATTTCGGTCCTCTCCGCGTCCCGTCGCGCAAACGCCCCTAACGCGGATGGCGCGAAAGAGCATAGTCCGGCGGTGTCTTCTCCCAGGGGTAGCCCTTGGCCGCGAGGTCGTGACCGACCGCGCCGTGAGTAAGAGGATTTGAGATTCGAAGCCGTTTGGGGTCCACAAGGCGTCGAACTTTACTGGGGCCGTCCGCCCGAGCAGTGGCCGCGCACCGCAGATGGCGAGTTCGCCATGGTTCATCGCTGGTTCTCCCTACACAAACAATTTTCTATCCAGCGCGCGGTATTGGATGGCTTCCAGGATGTCCTGTGGGCGGATGTTGATAGAGCCTGCCAGGTCCGCCAGGGTGCGGGCGACCTTGTGGATCCGGTCATGGGCGCGGGCGGAGAAACTCATCTCTTCCATCGCATGTTCGAGATAGCCGGTGCTCTCCGCATCGAGCTGGCAATGCTGGCGGACCTGGCGCGAGGTCATCGCCGCGTTGGAGGAATGGCCGGACTTGCGGAACCGCTCGTGCTGGATCTGGCGCGCGGCCACCACCCGCTGGCGGATGGTGGCGGAGGGTTCGCCGGTGTTGGTGTTGGAGGAAAGCTCGTGGAACTCCACCAGCGGGACCTCCACGTGCAGGTCAATCCTGTCTAACAACGGACCGGAAATCCGCTGCCGGTAGTTCTCTATCTGGCGGGCGGAGCAGCGGCAGCTTCGTTTCGGATCGCCATAGTAGCCGCACGGGCACGGGTTCATCGCCGCGACCAGCATGAAGCGCGAGGGAAACGTCAATGAGCCCGCGGCGCGGGATATCGTCACCTGGCCGTCTTCCATCGGCTGGCGCATCACCTCCAACGTCTGGCGCCGGAATTCCGGCAACTCATCGAGGAACAACACCCCGTGGTGCGCCAGCGACACTTCCCCCGGCCCCGGGTTGGTGCCACCACCTAACAACCCGGCGTCCGAGATGGTGTGGTGTGGGGCGCGGAACGGCCGGGTGGTTAGAAACGCGCGGCGCGGGTCCAACATGCCGGTGATCGAATGGATCTTGGTGGTTTCGATCGCCTCCTCTTCCGTCATGTCCGGCATGATGGTTGGGATGCGCTTGGCGAGCATGGACTTGCCGGTGCCGGGTGGACCGACCATCAGCAAATTGTGGTTGCCGGCGGCGGCCACTTCGAGCGCGCGTTTGACGTGGTGCTGGCCCTTGACCTCATCGAAGTCCGCGTCGTATGTCCGGTGAGCGTTGAAGAACGCACGGCGGTCGAGGGTGAAGGACGGAATGACGAGCTTGGCATTGAGAAAGTCCCAGGCCTGCCTGAGACTGCGGATGGGAAACACCTGGATGCCATCGACCACCGCCGCTTCCGGCGCGTTTTCATCCGGGACTAACAAGCGGGTGCGGCCGCGCCGCTTGGCCTCCAAGGCGATGGAAAGCACGCCTTTGACCGGGCGCACCGCCCCGTCGAGTCCGAGTTCCCCGACCACACAGCAATCGTCCACTGGCGGAGGCTTGCTGCCACTGGCGGCGATCATGGCCAGCGCGATGGGCAGATCAAACGACGGGCCTTCCTTTTTCAAATCCGCCGGGGCGAGGTTGACCGTTTTGATGCCGTCATCGAGTCTGAGGGCGGACGCCCCGATGGCGGAGATCACCCGTTGGGATGATTCGCGCACCGCTGCATCCGGCAAGCCCACAATCACGATGATCGGCTTGTCCGCGCCGCTGGCGTTGACTTCCACCTCCACCTCCTGGGCATCCACGCCGCGCAGGGTCGCTGAAAATAGCCGGGTAATCATGCGAACAGCATGGGTATAGGAAATCCCACGTTATGGCAAGCAGAAAAGATGGGCAGCAGAAAAGATGGGCGTCGTCAGGCAGGCAGCTTCCTCACCGCGATGCGTTCCCAATACATGCGGTCGCGCCAATCGTGAAACGCCTCAGCATAGGCATCGAGCCGGCGGCGGGTGGCCACGGTCTCACCGGCGACGAGGATCTCGTTCATGCTCTCTGAGGTTGTGAGGCTGCGTACGCTGGGGAAGGCTGCACGCAGGACTTTGCGGGTGTGGGATTGCATCGTGCGATGGCCGGTGCCGGTGACCAGGTTGACCGCCAGCAAACCGCCGGGTGCCACCGCGCGGCGCAGCTGCACCAGTAACTCTGGGTCCCATGTGCGCGAGCGGAAAACGTCGGTCTTTCCTGCCAGATAGATATCATCAAACACGACGTCGAAGGCGCGCCGGTTGTTCTCCAGCCACGGATAGGCGTCGGTGGTGATGGTTTCGATGCCCAGCGCGTCGAGGTCCATGTGGGTGCGGGCAAGGTCGATTATTTCCGCGTCAATATCGATGGCGGTGAGTCGGCAGTCCGGCAGCAGGTGGCGCAGCATGCGATAGGCGGTGCCGCCCGCCAAACCCAACATCAGGACCGAGCGCGGAGGGCCCTCGGTCCGCAGCAGGGCGGCAGCGGCGATGAGATCCCACGCCAGGCCTGTTAGAAACCGTTTGCGGTGATAGGAGGCATGGATGGCTCCGGCCACGCGGAACTCGGTGGTGGTGTCGGATTTCCAAATCTCAAGGGCTTGGAAGCGGGTTTGGACGGTTTCAGTGCGGCGCATGGTGGGCGTGGTGGAATGGGAATTGCCCATAAATCAGGATTTCGGCAATTCCTTGAAGGGGTTGAACACTTTGAGGCCCGGACGACCGAAGTCCTTGTCATTTCCAGTGGCGATGGTCAGTCCATGACGGCGGGCGGTCGCGGCGATATAGCCATCTTCCACAGGCATTCGCTGGCCGTGTTGTTCAAGCAGGTGTTCCTGATCGGCCCAGGCATGTGCCACGCTCACATTGAAGCCCAGGATTCGCCCGCCCAGTGCATTGACCAAGCGTTGTAGCCAAGTTTGTAGCTCCTCGCGTTGGCGGCCCGTCTTCGAGCGCACCCAATACGCGAGTTGGGCGATGACAATCGCGCTGGTGAAGCATCGTTCTTTTTCCCGAGCCAACCACGCGATCACGCGTGCATCGCCTTGGCGTTTGGCGGGTTGACAAATCACGTCGGTGTCCAACAACCAGTTCACAAGGGGGATCTTTTGGCGGTTGCCTTGCGCCGTGGCGGGATCTCGTCGATCGGTACAGGGCATTCCGCCAGCACAGCCAACCAGTCGCCCATAGGCTTGATCCTGCGGAAAACGATTTCATCCTCTTCGGCATCGAACCATGATTCAAAAGTGTCTCCAGGGGAGGTGGGGGCAAGGCCGATGGGAACCGTGAGGCGGCGTTTGGCATCCAAAGTGACAAGCATGGTGGGATTGTCCCACCATTTCGGCGTGTGTCAACCCAACAAATGCGGGGATCATGCTTGCGCGGCGGGGGCGGCCTTGGTCAGGCGGCCGGTGATGGCGGTGGCGAGCAGGTGACGGCGGTCGCGGCGGATGGGGGTGAGTGAGAGGTGGATGCCCGAGGTCTGTTCCGGGTTGTGGTGGAGAGTCAGGCGGGTGAGCGGCGGGTCGAACGCGGCCAGATCGATTTCCTGCCAATAGACCAGACGCATGCCGTGGCTGGGCCGGAAAAACGGGAAGATCTCGATGCCCAGCGGGGTGAGTATCAGATAGGCATGGCGGGTGAGGCGGATGGCGGTGTGGGCTGCCGCCAGGGCAAGGGCCAGCGGGACGAGGGCCCATGCCGGGTGCGGCAGTGTGGGGTTTTCCGTGCGATACAGGGCGCAGGCTAACAAGGTCACCGCCACGCCCGTCAGCACCGCCGAGCCCACCCAAAACAACGGTGCCTGACCCGAGCGGGTGAAGCGCAGTTCCTTATGTGGGGATTGAAGCGGGCGCGGCATGGCAGTCAGTCATGGGTTGCGGGAGGCAGTCGGTTGGCGTTGGCACGCGCCTGGTCGCGGGCTTCCAATTGCTCGAGGGAAACGAAGTCATCGCCCTCCCGTTGGCGCCGGACGGTGTTGAGCACGATGACGGTAAGGACGCCCACAACCACGAAGGAAGCCTCCAGAAAATACGGGGTGGACATGATGCCCGCGACCATGCCAAGCCACTCGCCCAGCACGCCGGGAACATGGCGCCAACCCAGCAACAAGGTCACCACCCCGCAGCTCACCCCCGCCAGGATCGCCGCGGCGATGGCTACCTGCTTTATGCGTTCGTCTCCCGTGCCGACCCTCATCGCCGGGAATTCTACACACACTCCCCCCGAAATCCCAGCCCGGATATTGGCGCCGGGTGAATCAGCCGCAGCCCGTGTCCCGCGCAAGCGCGACAATCGGATGGTCCGATCGGACCATCCGATTGTCGCAGAGGTTAGGACGGGTGGGCAAAGGAGGACTCATTTCCTCAAGCCGCCGCATGTGGGAGACTCATGTGTCCTGCCGGTGAACCGGTGCTTGCCCTGAGGCGCCGGGTTCATTACACCCTGCGCATGCGGCTATTTGACACTCTTACCCGGACCGAGCGCGAACTGCGCCCGCTCGACGGCACCACGTTTCGGTTTTATTGCTGTGGTCCGACGGTTTACGGGCCGGCGCACATTGGGAATTTCCGCACCTTTGTGTTGCAGGACGTGCTGCGCCGCGCGCTTGAAACCGGGGGATTGCGCACCCTCCATGTCCGCAACATCACCGATGTGGACGACAAGACCATCCGCGATTCCCAACAAGCCGGACAATCGCTAACGGATTTCACCGCCGCTTGGACGGCAAAGTTTCACGCGGATTGCGAAAAGTTGGGTTGTTTGCCGCCGCACATTGAGCCCGCTGCGGTCGAGCACATCCCGCAACAAATCGCGATGATCGAGGTGCTCATGGCCAAGGGGCATGCGTACGCCGCCGGGGATGGTTCGGTGTATTTCAAGATTGCCTCGTTTCCCGGATACGGGCGCCTGTCCCACCTTGAGGCTCGCGAACTCGATCTCGGCAAAACCCAAAACACCCGCGCCAATTCCGACGAATACGAAAAGGACAGCCTGTCAGACTTTGTGTTGTGGAAAGCCCGCCGCGCGGAGGATGGCGGGAATTTCTGGCCCTCGCCGTGGGGGGAGGGGCGTCCCGGGTGGCACCTCGAATGCTCCGCGATGATCAAGGAATACCTGGGCAATGACTTCGACTTGCACTCCGGCGGCGTGGATTTGGTCTTTCCGCATCATGAAAATGAAATCGCCCAGAGCCAATGTGCCTGTGGCGGGCAGTTTGCAGCGCATTGGTGGCACGTCACCCATTTGTTAGTTGATGGCGGGAAAATGTCCAAATCCCTCGGCAACCTCTACACTCTCGCCGACCTCGCCGCCCGCGGCTTTTCACCCATGGAAGTGCGCTATGTCCTCATCGGCGCGCATTACCGCAAACCGCTCAACTTCACCCTCGACTCACTCACCGGGGCTCGCGAGGCCCTCGCCAAACTCGCCAAAAGCGCCCGCCAACTCGCCGCCAGAACCGATGGCGAAGCGCGCTTTGATGCGTTCGACTTCGGTCCGTTCCAAGCCGCATGGGACAGCCTGCAACACGACCTCAACACGCCGGGTGCTCTCGGTGGTATCTTTACCGGGTTGCGTGACGCGTCCACCCTCAGCGGCGCGGCCGCGGCCAAGGCACTGGCTGGCCTCAACCGCGTGCTGCGGGCGCTCGGCCTCAGCTTGCCGGAGGAAGTCGCCACCGATGAGATGGCCGTGCCCGCGGACATCCAAGCCCTGGCCGACGAACGCTGGCAATTCCGCCTCGCCAAAAACTGGGCGAAATCCGACGAGCTGCGTGCCACCCTTGCCGCCCAAGGCTGGCTCGTCAAGGATGGCAAGGAGTCCTACTCGCTCACGCCA
>CAIKDP010000077.1 GCA_903826205.1 Akkermansiaceae bacterium | reverse complement strand
GGAGGCTCGATGCGGAGCCCGCCTTTTTGCTAACACCTCCCGCGCATAAATCGAAAACCCGCGTCCAGACCGCGAAAAATAACATCTAATCACCGAACTTTATCTCGTCCGAATCCCTCGCGCGAAGCGCGAAGCGCTACATTAGTGTGGCTGAATTGAATCTTGAGAACCTCGCCCCAACCACCATCACTCAAATTCAAGGCGAACCAGACAGTGGCGCCAACCGGCATGGCACGACTATCCCGAAGTCCGACTCCATGCCCGCCGCCGGCGCACCTTAGCGCTGGCCATCAACAGCAGAAACGAATACAGAAAGGAACAACGTGAAATGAAACAGATAGTGGGAATGATATTATCGACCATTCTGGTGGTGACCATGGCGCGTGCCGGGGCGACTGACGACAAGGAAGCCAAGGCGATCGAATCCGGCCGGCAATGGCTTGCTCAATGTGACCTGGGCAACTACGGGGAAAGCTGGGAAATGGCCGCGACCTATTTCAAGAACGCCGTCAAAAAGGATCAATGGGAACAGATGGCCGAGGCGGTTAGAAAACCGTTGGGGAAAGTGGTGAAGAGGGATGTGAAATCACAAAAGTATCAGACCACCGCTCCCGGTGCTCCGGATGGCGAATACGTGATCATTCAGTTCAGCACCACATTTGAGAATAAGAAAGAATCCACCGAGACATTGACCCTGATGATGGACAAGGACCGGGGGTGGCGGACCGCTGGATATTTCGTGAAATAGGAAGATGCCCCAAGCGGGTCTCCGGGAGTGCGTCATCCCAGATGCGACAATCCCGTGTCCGATCGGACACCAGGATGTCGCGACAATGGCGTGGTCCGATCGGACCACGCCATTGTCGCGAGGGCGGAGGACTTGGCGGCGGCGCGAGGCCGATGATGAGGTGGGCGCAATGACGTCATGGGACGCCAGTCGGGCGGCTACTCGCCGAGCTGGCGGACGCTGAGGTTGCGATAGGCGACCGGGCCGTGGTCGCCCTGGAGGCGCAGCGGGCCGCGCGCTTGCTCGGCGAGACCGACCCGGGTCGGTCCTAACAGCTCGACATTTTCCTGCACGAGCTGACCGTTGTGGATGACTTTATCGAAGCGTGCGTTGCGGGTTTTGTTGCCTGCGGCATCGAAGCGCGGGGCACGGTAGGTTACGTCGAAGGATTGCCATTCGCCGGGCGGCTTGCTGGCATTGACCCGTGGTGAATGGCCGCGGACGTTGGCATCATTGACCCATTCCGGATAGATGCCGCCGCATTCGATGCCGGGGTATTGGTCCTTGGCGACGCCGAAGCTGTCATAGACCTGCACCTCGTGGCTGCCGAGGAAATATACACCGGAGTTGGAATGCTGCGGGATCATGAACTCGAGATGCACCTCGACGTCGCCGAAGCGCTCCTTGGTGAGAAGATACTGGCCCGCGCCCTGCGAGACTAACACACCCGTGCCGGGCTCGGTTTGCAAGCGGCCTGGGTTCTGCGGGTCGAGGCTCACATTGCCCACCTCGCTCCACCCGGTGGCGGGCTCCCACGCGGCGAGCGCCGTGCCCGGCTGCATGAGGGCAGTGCCTTGCATCCGCTGCCAGGCATTCATCGAGCGTTGCAGGTTGGCGCGGACGTCGCCCGGGATGCCGTAGTGTTGCAAGCCCACCGGGCCGGCATATCCGAGCTGTTTGAGTTTTGTTAGGACCTGGCTCACATCGAATGAGCCGCTGTCCAACGGTTGGATCAATTTCCCCCAATCCTTGCCGCCGGTGTCGGCACCGCTGATAGTCACCACGAACAGATAGGGCAGCGCTTCCTTAAGACGAACGTCCAAATCCTTGCCATCGACCATCAACCAGTGGCAGAGGTTGAAGGTCGCGCCGAAGTTTTTTTTATCCACCTGGCGGGCCAGGCGCACCGCGTCATCGACGCGCTCGACCCACATGGTGGCGTGCGGATAGAGGGCGACCTTCACGCCGGCCGGCGCCGCCAAGTCCGCCACCTCGCGCAGGATGGGCACGGCGCGCGCATCGCCCGCAGGATCGGACGGCTTGTTAGCCTTGGAGGTGACGTACAACCAAATGACCGCATCACGGCCGCGCAATTGGTCGATCGCGTCGCGGATCGCCGGGCTCAGCGGCGTGGCGGCGTCCAGATCAAGCCCCACATAGAGGGCGAACAACTTCGAGTGCTGCCGGTCCACGGCTTCCAACATTTCGCGCAGCGCCTGTGGCTTCGAGTAGCAGGGGCCGATACCGTCGAAGCCGAGCTCCTTGACCAGCGTCACCTGTGACTCGGCCGTCTGGTGGGTGGCGTCGCGGGTGCCGGTGTCCATGGCGAAAAACGCCGGTTCCCCTGCCCCGCACCATGAGGTGAGAGCAAGACCAACAAGCAATGATAGAACGGGTTTGTGGTTCATGCCTTGAGTCCTTCCAGATTGACTTCCAGTTTGCGGTTTTCCTTGAGCAGGTCTTCCATAGTTAGAACCGTGCCGCGCGCGGCGGCTTCGCGGCCGAGGATGCAGGTGAGACAACCGTCCACCGACCGGCGCACCGTGGCGTTGGCAAAATCCCCGCCGCTGATTTGTTGGTGGAAGCTGGCGATGTTGCGCACGGCGCCGGCCTCATAGAGGTTTTCGACGGCGCCGCCGTTGTATTGTTGCGGACCGCCCCGCACAAACGACTTGCCCCAGTAATTGATCTGCGCATGGGCCACGGGCCCGTGGCAGACGGCCGACAAGGCGCCCTCGGCCGCGTTGTTGAGCGCCTGCCCGAAATGGTTGTGCACCACCCCGTTGGCATATTGATAGACCAGCGAGCACACGTCGCGAGAATCGCCATGCGGGTTGGGCCGCGCGGTGCGCGAAGAGCCGCAGGCCGAGACCGGGCGCTCGCCGATGACCCACAGTGCGACATCAATGGCATGGATGTCGAAGTTTCCTATCAGATCGCAGCCCAGCGCGATGTCATTGACCCAGACGAGGCCCTGCAAGCGGCTTTCGATGTTGGCCGTCTTGGGCGGATCGGAGAAGCCGCCGCACACGCCGAGCGTCTGCACCTGTGCCAGTTTGCCGATGGCGCCGGTCTGGATGCGGCGGGCGACCTCGATGTTGGCCGGATCGGTGGGCATCTGATAGTCCACCATAAAGACCCGTTGTTTTGCCGTCGCCTGCTTGCCAGCCGCTTCAATTGCCAGGCAGCCGGGCACATCCGCCGCCACCGGCTTGGCCATGTACACATGCAAGCCGGCGGCCACCGCCGCCGTCGCATGTTCGGCGAAGAAATATGGCGGCACCTCCAGCAGCACCGCCTCCACCCCGCTCTCGATGAGTTTGCGATAACCGGACAAGCCGGAAAACCGCCGGGTTTTGTCCACGCCGAGCGCGTCGCCGGCGCGGTCCGCGACGGCTTGGAAATAGTCGGCCACCGCATGAAACTGATAGCCGCCATGTTTTTTGAACAGGCCGGCGATCCACGACCCGCGGCCGCCGCCACCGACGAGGCCGATCTTGATCTTGCGGGTGCCGGCCGCGGCGTCTTGCGCGCGGGCCGCCAGCGGACCGAGCAGGGAGGCGGCGGTGACACCACCGAGGAATTGTCGGCGCGAATAGGATGAAGGGTTCAGGGTTGGCATGACGGAAGCCTGACTCGCGGCCGCCGTTGGCGCAAGCACAGACCGCAGTGCATTCAGGCGCCGATGATTTTTCAAAAGAATCCTTGGAAAAACACGGCTGAGAGCTATTTTCGCGCTCGACATATTGCACCCCAAAACAACTCCCTAACAATTGAAAGAAATAAAGATAGGTATTCTTGGATTTGGCACGGTCGGTGCCGGCGTGGTTGAGGCCATCCTCAACAACGGTGAACTGATGGCGCAGCGCAGCGGAATTTTCCCGAAGATCGGGAAAATCGCCGACCTCGACATCAAGACCGACCGCGGGGTGAAGGTGGAGGCTTCGCTTCTGACGACCGACGCGCTGGCCGTGATTGACGATCCGGCAATCGATGTGATCGTCGAGTTGATAGGCGGCGTTAAAATCGCCAAGGATTTTGTGTTGCGGGCGTTGCGGAACGGCAAGCCGGTGGTGACGGCCAACAAGGCGCTGTTGGCCGAAGCCGGCCGCGAACTGTTTGAAGCCTCAGTGCAGAGCGGGGCTGGACTCTATTTCGAAGCCAGCGTCGGCGGCGGCATTCCAGTGCTGCGGGCGTTGCGCGACGGGCTGGTCGGCAACCGGATCAAAAGCATGTACGGCATCCTGAATGGAACCTGCAACTACATCCTGACCCGCATGGAACGTGAGGGACTCGATTTTGACGGGGTCCTGGCCGATGCCCAGAAGCTTGGTTACGCCGAGACGCCGCCGGACCTCGACATCGATGGCATTGATACCGCGCATAAGGCGGTCGTGCTGGCCTCGCTGGCGTACGGCGCGCCAGTTTCGATGGACGCCTTCACGATTGAAGGGATCCGCGGTCTTTCGCACCGCGAAATCGAATATGCCGCCGAGTTGGGCTACCGGATCAAACTGCTGGCGGTGATCCGTGAGGTGAACGGCGAGATTGAAATGCGGGTCGAGCCTTCGCTGGTGCCGAAAGGGCATTTGCTGGCGTCGGTGCACGATTCCTTTAACGCGGTCTTTGTGGAAGGCGACGTGGTGGGCAGCACCCTTTATTACGGGCGCGGCGCGGGCCGGTTGCCGACCGCCAGCGCGGTGATCGGCGACATCATGGAAGCGGCGGCAGGCAAGGGCGGATGCAGCGAATGGCTGCTCAAGCACGAGGCTCTGCCGGTCCGCGGCGCGAATGATATTTCAATCCGCTGCTACCTGCGGCTGGCGCTCAAAGACCAGCCGGACGCGATCGCGCAGGTGGCTCACGTGCTTGGTAAAAACAAGATCAGCATCGGTGCGGTGATGCAAAAAGAGCAGAACGCAGGCGAGCAAGTGCCGGTGGTGTTTTTAACCCACAAGGCGCTGGAGAAAAACCTGGCCGCGGCCATGGAAGAAATCGAGCGGCTCGACGTGGTGAGCGGCAAACCGGTGCGCATGGCCATAGAGGATTTCGGAGGTTGAGGCGTGGAACCCCACGGGTGCCCGCACTCAACCTTGGCCGTTATTCCATGCGCCCCATCCCGCCGCCTGCGCCAAAATCCGCCGCGATTGAATCGCGAGGTGAAGTTTTGTTTCCCATTTCAAGAAACTCCCTTAAAATCAGCCCATGCCCACCCTACGCAGCAACACCACCACACAAGGGCGCCTGATGTCCGGCGCACGCAGTCTCTGGCGCGCCAATGGCATGCAGGACGACCAGTTCGGCAAGCCCATCATTGCCGTTGTGAATTCGTTCACCCAGTTTGTGCCGGGGCATGTCCACCTCCACGATGTGGGACAATTTGTCAAAGGCCTGATCGAGGCGCAGGGCTGCTTTGCCGCGGAGTTCAACACCATCGCCGTCGATGACGGCATCGCCATGGGTCACGATGGGATGCTCTATTCGCTGCCCTCGCGCGAAGTCATCGCCGACAGTGTGGAATACATGGTCAACGCCCATCGGGCGGATGCCATGATCTGCATCAGCAATTGCGACAAGATCACCCCCGGCATGCTCATGGCGGCGATGCGCCTCAACATTCCGGCCATTTTTGTCTCGGGCGGACCCATGGAAGCCGGCGTGGTTGGGGACAAGAAATACGACCTGGTGGACGCGATGGTCATGGGTGGCGACAGCGCGGTGCCCGACGAGTTGCTAGAAAGCGTCGAGCGCAATGCCTGTCCGACCTGTGGTTCCTGCTCGGGAATGTTCACCGCCAACTCGATGAACTGCCTCAACGAGGCGCTGGGCATGGCGTTGCCGGGCAACGGCACCGTGGTGGCCACCCACGCCAATCGGCGCAAGCTGTTTGAGCAGGCGGCCACGCGGATTGTGGAGATGGCCGCGGCCTATTACCGCGACGGCGACACCAGCGTGTTGCCCCGCTCGATCGCCAACCGCAGCGCGTTTGATAATGCCATGGCGCTGGATGTCGCCATGGGTGGCTCGACCAATACCGTGCTGCATATTCTGGCCATCGCCCATGAGGCGGGAGTCGCCTTCGGCATGGATGATATTGATGCCATTTCGCGCCGCGTCCCCTGTATATGCAAGGTGGCTCCCAGCTCGCAATACCACGTTGAGGACGTCAACCGCGCGGGCGGCATCCTGCGCATCCTCGGCGAACTTGAAGCCGCCGGACTCGTGGACACCACCGTGCCGCGGGCCGATGGCATGACTCTCGCGCAAGCCATCGCCCGCTATGACATCTCGCGGCCGACGGTGAGCCCCGAGGCCATCGAAATCTATCAGAGCGCCCCCGGCGGCGGCCGCAACCTCGTGTTCGCGTCACAGTCGGCGCGCTTCCGCGAACTCGATACCGACAAGGCGCTCGGCTGCATCCGCGACGTGGCCCACGCCTATTCGCCGGATGGCGGGCTGGCCGTTCTAACAGGCAACATCGCCCGCGCGGGATGCATCGTCAAAACCGCGGGTGTGGACGAGGATTCCTTGCGTTTCCAGGGGACCGCCAAGGTGTTTGAATCCCAGGATGCCACCTGCGAGGCCATCCTGGCGGGCCGCATCGAGCCCGGCGACGTGGTCGTCATCCGCTATGAAGGGCCGCGCGGCGGACCCGGCATGCAGGAAATGCTCTATCCCACTTCCTATCTGAAATCCATGGGTTTGGGCAAATACTGCGCGCTCATCACCGACGGCAGGTTTTCCGGCGGCACCTCCGGGCTGTCCATCGGCCACGTCTCACCGGAAGCGGCCGCCGGCGGCGCCATCGCGCTCGTTAGGGAAGGCGACGTCATCCAGATCAACATCGCCGAACGCTCGATCCACTTGCTGGTCAGCGACGAGGAACTGGCCGCGCGCGAACAAGCCGAGGTCGCCAAGGGCAAACTTGCCTACCGTCCCGCCGAGCGTAACCGCCAAGTCTCCAACGCCCTGAAAATCTACGCCCGCCACGTGACCTCAGCTGACAAGGGCGCGGTGCGCGAGGAGCTCGAATAGAAAAAAGGTTGCGCGCAGCCCGGCGGCGGCGCGCGGCGCGGGTGACATCAAGCTTTCTGCCGCCGGCCGGCATCGGCCTCAATCCATTTCCACAAGGCATCCAGACCGGTGCGGACGCGGGCCTTGGCGGCCGTCAAATCCCCGCCTGGTGCGGCCTTGCCAAACAGATAGTATTTAATCTTCGGCTCGGTGCCGGAGGGGCGTACCGCAAACGACCGGCCGTCCGCCAGATCCACAAACAACATTTTTTCCTTGGGCAGCAAGTCGCCTTCCTGGTCAAACAAATCCTGTTTGGCGAAATCCCGCATCCGTGTGACCGCCGCGCCATCCACGACCGTTGGCGGGTTCTCCGCGTAGGATTTCGCGAGGGCTTGGATTTGCACCGCGCCATCCGCGCCTTCCATCACCAGCGAATTGCCGGTTTCCAGATGGTAGCCATATTCGGCGAAAATATCATCCATGAGCGCCGGCAGTGTCTTGCCGATCGATTTGGCATAGGCCGCCACCTCGGCGAACATCAGCGCCGCGCCATTGGCATCCTTGTCGCGCACGGCATCGGAACCCAAATACCCATAACTCTCCTCACCGCCAAACACAAAGAACCTCGAATATTCCAAGCGCAGCGCGCGCGTCGCCTCCTGGCTCAGCGAACGATAATCCCCCCGCTTGTCGGCCGGGATGGCCTCCTCATATTTCCGCAATTTGCCGGCGATGTATTTGAATCCTGTCAGGGTGTCCACCACGCCCACGCCGAAGCCATCGGCGATGGCGCGTTGCAGTTCCGTGGTCACGAAAGTCTTGACCAACAGGGCTCTGCTGCGATTCGCATCGGTCAGCCAGCCGAGCTCGAACATCGTCTTCAAGCGATACCATGCCATCAGCGAACCGATTTGATTGCCGGTGAACAACACCATGCGTCCGGCCGCGTCGCGGGCCGCCACTCCCATCCGGTCCGCATCCGGATCCGTGCCGATGACCAGCTCCGCGCCGGAGGCCTCCGCCAAGTCAATGGCCATCTGCAAGGCCGCCGCATTCTCGGGATTGGGAGATGCCACGCTCGGAAAGCGTCCATCCAAAACATCCTGCCGCGCCACCGTCCGGACCTCAAAGCCTAACTGGCGCAACATCGGCACGATGATATGCCCGCCGGTGCCGTGCAGATTGGTGAAAACTATCCGGGTCTGCTCCTTATCTAACAATGATGGCTGCAGCAGCAGCGTCTTCAGCAATTCCACATACCGCTTGTCCATCTCCGCGCCCAGGCGGGTGAGGCTGCCCCGCGCCGCCTCCGGCACCGGTTCATAACACTCGCTGGTGAGGGCATTGACCTCCGCGATGATGGCCGCCGCATCCGGTTCCACAATCTGCGCGCCGTCAGCGAAATACGCCTTGAAACCGTTGTCATGCGCCGGGTTGTGGCTGGCGGTTAGAACCGCGCCCGCGTCCGCCCGCAACTCGCGCATCGCAAATGACAACTCCGGCGTTGAGCGCGGCCCGTCAAACACGCACGCGTCACAGCCGAGGTCCGTGCTCACCTTGGCACAAAATTCGGCGAAATCCCGCGAGAAATGCCGCGTGTCGTGGGCAAACACGAGCAGGGGTTTGCGCCCGCCGCCGACGTGACGCTTGGCGTGCGCAATCAGGCCGCGCACAGCCCGGCTGACATTGAAATAGTTCATGGTCGCGGTGCCCACACACGGCCACTCCGGCCTTTCATTGGGACCGCCCGCGCCCTGTTCCGCCGGGGTCACGACCCGCCCGAGGGTGCGCCCGCGCAGTCCGCCGGTGCCGAAGGCCAGGGTTTTGAAGAACCGGTCATTGAGTTCCGCCCACGCGCCGGTGTTTGCCAGTTCCTCAACCGCGCGGGCGGCCACGGCGTTGCCCGCTCCCTCCAACAAGGATTCAAGGTTGGCTTTGGCGGCGGCCAGCAGGTGGCCCTCGGCCACCGCGGAAGTCAGAAGATCGGAAAGTCGGCTCATGGCGGGGGGGAGCATACGCCGATTTCCCGCCATGGCAATCCCGCCGTGCACGGCATTTCAGGGCTATTTCTTCACACCGTTGTGTCTAACCGGCTTGCGTTCCGGCACCACCTGTGAATGCTACAGGCATGGCAACCAAGACCCTATCCATCGATCTGGCGGCACAATAGTCTGCCCATGCAAGATCCTCATGAAGCCGCCCTCGCCAAACGCGCGCCGTTGCGCACCGCGGAGACCGACGCGCTGCGCCTGATCGATGGCGGCGGCGATGGGCTGCCCGGCATCACCCTTGAGAGTTACGCCGGCAACTGGCTGCTGGCCACGGTCGGCACCCGCGTCCCCGCCGCGCTCGACACCTGGCTCCAACAGCAAGCCCGCCCCTGCTATTGGAAAAAGCTCGACCTCTATCAAAAAGAGCCGCCGCACCACCATTGCGGACCGGAAGTGTCCGAGCCCTTTTGCATCCGCGAAAACGGCCTCCAGTTTGAGATTTCCTTTCAGGCCGGCTACTCGCAGGGGATCTTTCTCGACCAACGCGACAACCGCGCCGAGGTGCGCCGCTTGCTGCGCCCCGGCCAGCGCCTGCTCAACACGTTTGCCTACACCGGCGCCTTCTCGGTCGCCGCCGCCAGCGCCGGTGCGGAAACCACCACCCTCGACCTCTCACAACCGTACCTCGATTGGGCCAAGCGCAATTTTGCCCACAACGCGCTCGACCCCGCAGCCCATCATTTCTGCAAGGGCGACACCTTCCACTGGCTCCGCCGCTTTGCCAAACAAGGCCGCCAGTTCGATGCCATCGTCCTCGATCCTCCGACGTTCTCCCGCGATGAAAAGGGCAAAATCTTCCGCGTGGAGAGCGACTTCGGCGCGCTCGCCGCGCTGGCCCTGGATATTCTAACACCCGACGGCTGGCTGCTGTGTTGCAGCAACTGCCACGCCCTCCCCGCGGCCGGGTTTGAGCGCCAGATTCTAACATCCTCGCGGCGGCGGCTCGCCATCCGCTCGTCGCCGATGCCCGCCGACTTCACCGGCGAGTCCTATCTGAAATCCGTGTGGGTCGAAACCTGAGCGGGGACCCGCGGCAGGCTGGCGGCGGCGATGGCCTGGCCATGGCGCTTGGTTTTCTCATCGGGGACCACCAGCCGGATCTGCAGATTGGGGAACTCATGGGCCAGCACGGTTTCCGCCTCATTGACGATGATGTTGCCGCCCTCACCGGAGGTCACCCGGCCGAGAATGAGCAAGTTGGATAGCGCATAGGAATCGGCGTAATGGGCGATGGCATAGCCCAGATAACAACCGATGGTCTCAAAGATCGAGAAGGCCCTGGGATCGCCGGTCCGCTGCGCGGCGAGCACTTGAGCGAGCTGCTCGGGGAAGGCCAGCGCGCCAAAATCAAAGCCTGCCGCCGGGGCCAGCCGGGCCACCGCCTGCTGCGAGAAATACATGGCACCGCAGCCGACGTCCTGCGACCATTCATCCCGCGGCGCATCCGTGCGGAAATCGATCGGGGCAAACGCGAGCTCATTGAGCCAAGGCCGGAGGTGGCCGTTGGCATCCACATACCCGGCGGCTTCGGAGGTGCCCATCGCCACGCCCAGCACTTGGTTGGCGGATAATCCCATTGAGCCGGCCAGCGCGGTGACCTCCCCATCATTGACCACTTCGAAGGGGATGTGGTTCCAGCGCTCCTTGAGGGTGAAGAAAATGCGGCGGATATGTTGCTCGAAATTTTGCGGGCTTACGCCGCGGAAAAGCGAGGCGGCGCGCACTTCATTGTTCACATAGACCCCGGCGGCACTCCCGCCAATGGCATCCACACGCGGCAGGTGCGCCGCCGCACGCTGGAGCGAATCGTGAATCCCTTCGAGATGATAGAGCGGATCGCTCTGAAAATAGGGGTCCCAGACGACTTCCTCGGAAAACACCACCTGGCCGTCCACGAGAGCGGCGCATTTGCGATCCGATCCCCCGAGATCAAACCCAATGCGGCAGCCATCCAGGTGGCGCCCGAGAGGCAGCGTGCTCTCGTGGGCGTCGGGCAGCGAATCGGCAGCCACCGCCTCAACCGTGATGGCCGCACCAAAGATTTGCCTGCCGATGAAATCCCCATCGAAGGCACGGGCGCCGCTTGGGGAGTAGATTTGGCCGAGGGCCTTGGCCACGTCCGGGGCTCCGGCCAGGAGCAGTCGGTTGCCGCCCTTTTGCCAAAGCATGAATTTGAAAAGACGCTCAACGTATCTGAGGGTCAGCGGGTCATTCCCCGCGCCCGGCGCCAGGATCTTGTCGCTCAAGCGAAATACCGTGCCATCACTGCGACACAGCGCCAGTTCCAGCTTGCGCGCCGCGCGATCGGCCTTGACCTTGGCCCGATAGGCGCGATTCCACAGCACTGCCGGCACAAATCCCGGATCGAGCAGGGGACGAAATTGGGGCGAAATCGAAAGATCCATACCTTGGACGCAAAATTGACGTCCTGACGATAGCCTCGCCTACGGAAAATCCCAAGCGAATTCCTGTAAACTCAGATATCTTCACCCAACAACGCCTCAAACCCGCTGAAAAGCTTGGAATCTCCGGGTGGACGCAAGGGCAGCGGCGCATCGTGATCAAGGTGGGCCTGGCAAATCGCCTCAAATTCCTGCGGCGTGCGGCAACGGCGGATCTGTGGCTCGAAATCCGCCGCCAGCCCGTGGCTGATGTAGCCCAATGTGCGCTTCATCCGTTGAACATGCCCCAGCGGTTCGTAGCGCAAAGCTTCACCGGCAATTTCCGCCGATAACTCGCGGATGTACTCCAAAAGATTCCGGTGGGTCGGTATTTCATGCGGTCTGGCCTCGAATGCGGCCTGCAAGTGGGAAAAGATCCACGGGTTGCGGATGGCGCCGCGGCCGATCATGAGGCCGGCGGCGGCGGTTTGGCGGTGGTAGGCGAGGGCGGTGGGGGCGTCGACGATATTGCCATTGGCGATGACCGGGCAGGCCAAAGTGGCGGCGGCGGCGCGCACGCAGGCGGTGTGGACCGGGCCATGGTAGCCCTCCTGCACGGTGCGGGCATGCAAGGTCAGGCCATCGAGGGCATGGCGGCTGAAAATATCCAGCAAGTGGTCGAACTCGCCGGAGTCGGCAAAGCCGGTTCGGGATTTGACGGTGAAGCGTCCGGCAATAGCCTCGCGCAAGCCGCCGAGCAAGCGGTGCAGGCGTTCCGGATGGCGCAGCAGGCCGCCGCCGGCGTGCTTGCGGCAAACGATGGGAGCCGGGCAGCCGAGGTTGAGGTCGATGCCGGCGATCGGATAGGCCGCCAGTGCGGTGGCAGCCCGGCACAGGCTCGGCAAGTCGGAGCCGATGATTTGGGCGAAGATGGGCCGCTGGGTGGGGTTTTCGACGAGGGCGCGCAGGAGTTGGCGATTGAGGGAGGAGGCCGGGTGGACGCGAAAATATTCGGTGACGAACCAATCGGGCGAACTGCGGCGTGCCAGCACGCGCATGAACGGCAGGTCGGTGATGGCCTGCATCGGGGCAAGCACGAAGGCGGGTCGATGGGCTGGGAGGAGGTCGCGCATGAGGCGGGGGCGGGCGGCAGCGAAGGAAGATGCGGAGTGTAACCGGAAAAGGGTTGACGTACAAGCCGCAGCGGGCAGGATTGTGTCAGCCCAACCAAGCAAGGAGAGTCGAGTGGATAATGATTTATTGCATACGGAAAAAATACTGGCGGATCGGAAAACCTTTTTTTTGGATCTGAAGCAGAACCAGCGCGGCATGGTGGTGAAAATCACCGAGGATGTCAGCGGCAATCGTGACACCATCATGGTGCCGGCGGACATTCTGGGGGATTTCATTGCCGCCCTGACGGACATCAAGGCAACGGCCGACGAGCATGCGTGAGCCGGCGTGCGGCTTGGACTGGCGGGGTGCGAGGCAATCGCCGCACCGCTTGTGGTAGGACTTTCGACACGAAAGGAAATTAACAACCCTTGAAGACCAGACGCTTTCTCTCATCCTCGCCGTCGGTCAACGTCACGCGCCTCTCTTATCTGCTGGTGTGTGCGGCGGCGGGGCTGGCCATTGCGCTGAGCACCCGCAATACGGGCTTTGAGGTCTCGCCGGGCACGGGTTTGTTAGGTGGGGTGGCGGTGGCGGGTTTGTTTATTTTCATGGAATCCCTGATGAAGAATTTCACCTTGCGGGGATTTTCCACTGCCACGTTCGGGCTGGGCGTGGGCTTGCTCTGCGCCTGGCTGCTGACGCGGGTCAACATCAGCCATCTGCTGGATCTGCCACTGCGCGAACGCATCATCAATGAGGAAAACATCGGTGAGGCCAAGGCGGCCATGATAGCCAACACCCTGCGGCTCGCCTTTGATGTGACCTTGTTTGCCAGTCTCGGGTTTCTTGGGGCGGTGCTGGCGCTGCGCAGCAACCGCGATGACTTCGCCTTTATCATTCCCTATGTTCGTTTCCGCCAGGATTCCACCTCGGGCCAACCGATGGTGCTGGACACCGATGCGGTCATCGACGGGCGCATTGCGGCGATCTATCGCTCGGGATTCCTGCATGGGCGGCTCATTGTGCCTAACTTCGTTTTGCAAGAACTCCAAAAGTTCGCCAACTCGCCGGTGAATGTCACCCGCCAGCGCGGACAACGCGGGCTCGAATGCCTCCAGAAGATGCAAGAGGCACCGGAGATCCAGATTGCCATTCATGACAGCCGGACGCTGACGCAGGATGACAGCGTGTCGCAACGTCTGATGGAGGCGGCCTTGCTGCTGAGCGCGCGGCTCATGACAACCAACGACACGCTGGCAAAAATCGCCAAACTGCAGGGGGTGGATGTGCTCAACATCCATGAGCTCGATGAAGCGCTCAGGCCCACCGTGGCGGTGGGCGACCGCGTGCGCATCGCCTTGGTGCGCGGCGGCAGGGACGATCATCAGGGGGTGGGGTATCTGCCGGACGGCACCATGATTGTGGTCAACCACGGGGCCGGTGAAATCGGCAAGACCGTGGAGGTGACGGTCATCAGCATGCTCCAGACCAACGCGGGCACCATGGTTTTCGCCGAATTCAACTAGCTCACGCCCCGCCGATGCTTGCCGCCCCGAAATAGGGGACGAGAGCGTCCGGAATGCGAATGCTGCCATCGGCTTGCTGGCCTTGTTCTAACAAAGCGACATAGAGCCGTGGCAGCGCGGTGCCGGATCCGTTGAGGGTGTGCGGGAAGCGGTTGTTGCCTGCGGGGTCCTTGAAGCGAAGTTTCATGCGGCGGGCCTGGTAATCGCCGAAGCAGGAGCAACTGGAAACCTCGAGGTACTTGCCGTGGCCGGGAGCCCAGACTTCGATGTCGTAGGTTTTGGCCGATGACTGGCCGACGTCGCCGGTGCACAATTCGATGACGCGGTAGTGCAGGCCGAGGCGCTGCAAGATCGATTCGGCGTGGGCGGTGAGTTGCTCGAGCACCTCGAAGCCATGATCGGGATGGACGATTTGGACCAGTTCGACCTTGTCGAATTGGTGCATGCGGATGATGCCCTTGTTGTCGCGGCCGGCGGATCCGGCTTCGCGCCGGAAGCAGGGCGTGTAGGCGACCAATTGCAGTGGCAAGGCAGCCTCGGGGAGCAGGGTGTCGCGGTAAAGATTGGTCACCGGGACTTCGGCGGTGGGCGCCAGAAACAGCGCGTTGACGCCCCCCTCGTCGGCATCCGTGCCATACATGTCCGCCTCGAATTTCGGCAACTGGCCGGTGCCTTCCATGCATTCGCGTTTGACCAGATGCGGGACGTTGACCTCCTCGTAACCATTGGCCACCTGCGTGTCTAACAAAAAGTTAAGCAAGGCGCGCTCCAAGCGGGCGCCCTGGCCGCGATAGACGACGAAGCCGGAGCCGGCGACGCGGATGCCGGCGTCCCAATCGATCAAGCGGTGTTGGAGCGCGAGTTCGACGTGGTCCTTGGGTTGCTTGAGGGCGGGTTGGGTGCCCCACACGCGAACCACGGGATTGGCGGATTCATCACTTCCAACCGGGCAGGCCGGGTGGGGCAGGTTCGGGATATTGAGGAGCAGGTCGGTTTGGCGGAGGGTCGCGGCTTCCGCTTCGGCGTCAAGTTTGGCGATTTCAAGGTTGATGGCCCGGACTTCGGCTTCGATGGCGGAGCTGTCTTCACCCTTGGCTTTGAGCATCCCGATGTCCTTGGAGCGGATTTTACGGGAGTTTTGGAGTTGTTGTTTGGAGGTTTCCAGATGGCGGCGGGCCTCGTCGCAGGCAAGGACATCGGCGACGAGCCGCCAGTGGTCGCCGCCGCGGGTTTTGAGGCGTTCTTCGACGGCGGTCGGGTTGTCGCGGATCACGCGGATATCGAGCATGGCGGCAGGATGGTGAGCTCAGTCCTTGATGTCGATGGCGGAAAATTCGCCATCCTTGCGACGGTAAACGATGGTGAGGCCGCCGCGGCGGGCGTTTTTGTAGAGGACGAACGGGCGTTCCGTGAGTTCGAGCTGCATGATGGCGTCTTCCTTGTACATCGTGCGGATGGTGTAATTGTCCGGATAAACGATGTAGGGTTCGGGATCGATGTCGGAGTTTTCCGGATGGTCGAGAACGGCTTCCGAGAAGAAGCGTTCATCGAGGTGGCGGATGGATTCGTTGCGGTGCGGGCGGTGCTTTTTCAGCAGGCGCGTCTTGTGCTTGCGCATGCGCCGGGCGATTTTCTCGATGGTCTCATCGATGGCGGCGTACATGTCGGCGCCTTCGGTATGGGCTTCAATGGTGATATGATTGGCGCAAAAGAGAATGATTTCCGCGATATGGCGGTTTTTCTGAACGTCAAGAATGGTCTTGGCCTCGATAATGCGGGGGTAATCGAGATGGAGTCCCTCGATTTTGCGGGTCACGTAGTCGTGCAGGGAATCCGTCACTTGCTCATGGCGCACAGTGATGGTGATCGGCAGATTGACGTTGGCAGTTTGCATGGACTTGGTTGTTATTGGTTAGGGTGAAAAGCGCGGGCTGTCACTGAACCCGGCACTGGGTCAATATAGGCCCAGTTTTGTTCAATTGCTATGGCATGGGAAAATCGGCCGCGGATTTGTTTGGAACCGCTGCCGTCAAGGGCCGGCGGGGCGGGTGATTTGGTCAAAAGTATTGCCAGGGGCTTCGCCGGGCGTGCGGGTGTCGCTTGCGGGGTCGGGCGTGTTAGGTTCTTCGGTCGGGACGGTTTTGGCGGCGGCGTAGAGTTCCGCGAAATTATCGTTCGGGTGGGTCAGGGACCCGCCGATTTTAAGGGACAACCAGCGGAACCCGTCGCGGGCTGGCGAGAGCATGGCGTCGATTTTCCCATTCAAGGACAGTTCGGCTATGGACTCGGGGATGCCGATTTCCATGGTGCCGCTGAGGGATTTGTCCGCGGCGCATGCGAGGTTGGCATTGATGGCCATGCGGGATTTGCTTTCCAGTTTAAAATCACGGATTTCCATGCTGGCGTCCGTGCGGTGGATGACGCCGGTTACTTCCTCAAGGAAGGAAGGATTTTCGTACCATCGGTCATTGAGCGTGCGCACGAGTGACTGGAGGAAAGGAAACCCTTTGAGGCTGGCTTTCGAGGAGATGGAGCTCTTGAAAGCCAGGTCGAGGTTGACGTTGGCGCTTGAGCCGGAGACAAAGGCAAGGGTGTTGGAGCGGGTGCCCGCGCGGGTGTCCACCGCGGCGCTGATGAGCGCGCCTAATTCCGGGCCGAGAAGCTCGCCCAAATCGAAGTTTTCGAGAGTTACCTTCAAGGTGGTCGGGGCGTCGGTGGCGAAGGGGCGGAGGGTGCCTGCCAATTCGAGAATTCCATGTTTGGGTTGGGAGTCGATGAGCCGCAGCCCAATGAGTTCGGTCTCCGCACCGTGGAATTGCATGACGCCGCGGTCGATTTTGAAGCTGGGCCAACCGGCGAGTTGGAGGCTGCCGCGATAGAGATGGAGGGAGGTCTCATTGCGCTCCGGATCCATGCGGAGCAAGGCCTCGGCGGAGCTGAGTTTAAACCTGGGCTGGGCGGGATCCCCGATGATGGCATCGAATTTTGGAACGAAAACGCGGTTGAACTCGACGGGAATGTGGCCGCCTGGGTCAGGTGTGGCGAGGACGGGAGCGCCGGAGGTGGGGGCCTGCAACACGAGCGTTCCATTGTTGGCAGCCACATCTTCGCCACGCAACGAGGTGCCAAACAAACTGAGCAGGGAGATTTTGGCGGAAACCCCAACCAGTTGGAGGGATTTGAGGACATTGCCATCCGGCCACTCGAGTTCGATGGCTGACGCGTTGGCACTCGCGGGGCTGACACGGAAGAGCTTGAACTCCACCTTGGCACCCACACTTTCGCTGATGGCACGGGTGATGGATTGGCGGTATGGGACGGTGTTGGCGTAAACGAAGGCACCCGTGATACCCAGCCCAATGAGGAGCATGAGGACGAGGGCGACGGTGACCTTGAACATCCGGGCATGGCGGTGTCGTTTGGCCTCTTCCCGTTGCGGTTGTTCGCTGCGGCGCTTGCGCCGGCGCACCCGCATCGCCTGGGTGCCATCGGCTCGCACCACCAACTCGGGCTCGGCGCTCGGGTTTTCTGAGGCCTTTTCCTTCAGTCGCTCCAGCATTTCCTCGATGGAGTATTTTTCTGGTTCGCTCGGTGCGGGGGGCATGGGCAGGCGGCTGGTATCGGATCGAGAGACAGGAAGATGGATCTGCAACGGCAGGATCAGCGTTTGTTGTAGGGCTGGCCGGTGGGATCGACGAGCTGAATATGGACAAGAAAGACAACGGCCGTGGTCACCCCCTGCTTGGCCTTGGATTGGAACAGACGTCCCACCATCGGCAGGTTGCCCAGGATCGGGGTTTTATCCTCAACGTTTTGGATGCGGTCCTCAAGCAAGCCGCCCATGACAATGGTGGCGCCATCGGCAACGGTGAGGTTGGTGGCGAGCCGATGGGTGCTGAAAACCGGCATCAGGATGCGGTTGGTGGATAAGAGCACGGAATTGGCGTAGATGGGGTTGCCGTAATTGACGAAACCATCAAAATCGACCACCGATGGATTGAGGGTGACATCCACAAAGCGTTTGTCGGTATCGGCGGTGGGGGTGACCTCGAGGACAATGCCGACGTCACGTTTTTCAAATGCCGTGGGATGGGAAGGCGTCACCATGGTGGGAGTGCTGCTGGAAGCGACGGACACCGCGCCGCCCGGCCCGATGGCGATGGCGGGATTGTTGTTATTCTGCGGCAGTTCCGGGGGTTCGTATTCGGTCGGGTAGATCATTTCGCGCACCGCGCGCACGCTGGACGCCTGCCCGCTGCGGGTCACGGTGGACCCGGCCGTCATGACATCGACGCCTTTTTTCTGGTTGAGACCGCGCATGAGCATTTGGACCGAGCCGCTGGACAGGATCTTGCTGACTTGGAAGACACCGGGGGCGCGGGACGTGCCGCTGATGGGTTTGACTTGGTCGCTGGCCTTGATGAGTGAGTCAATGGAGTCACCGGTCACGGCGCTGTCACCGCTGCGGTTGCCTGAAGTCACGGGGTTGCTGCCCGCTTGGCCGGGTGGCAGGGTGATGTCAGACAGGCTGTCACCGTTGCCCTGGGTGCCACCGCTCAAATTGAGAGTCTGGGTCCCCGGGATCCAGCCGGCCGCACCCACCCCCGCGGGGCTCAGCAACCAGTCGAAACCCAACTCTTTGAGCCGGTTTTCCTGCAGTCGAATCATGGTGACGCGGACGCACACCATCACCGGCTCAGTCGCTGAGGCGGTTTTGACGATTTGGGATATAATGTCCTGGTTGGTGGCGGTATTGACCACGAGGAGCGTGCTGGTGCCAGGACTGAGGGAGGCGGAGGCCCCTGCGGGGAACTGGATGCCTTGCTCGCGGAGGACTTCGAGGACGCCACGGCGCTCCGTGAGAAGACCTTTGGCAGGCTTGGCTGAGAAGGGGTCGGCATCGGCCGGGGAAGCCGCGCTGCTCGCACTCAGCACCGACAGGAAATCCGGCGGGACCCGGTACGAGCGCGAGATGAGTTCCTTGGAATCCGTGGCTTGGGCGCGGATGATGACGCTGAAATCGTCGGTGGTGTAGTGGGTCTGGGTTTGCTCGGTGATGTAGCGGAGGGCTTGGGAGACCGGCACGTTGTTGAGCCGGAGATTGAAGCGGGTATTGCTGATTTTAGTGCCGTTATCGGAGTTTCCCTCACCGAGATCGAGGTGGAAATTGACGCCGCGGCGGTCCGGGTTGAGTTCGGTGGTGTCGAGCTCGGCGGTCCTGAGCCGCAGCAGGTCAACGGCCTCCTGCAGGGTGGCGTTTTCGAGAAAGACATGGGGGATGATGATGCGATCCAGCTTGTTGGCAACCGGCACGAAGGAACCGACTTGACCTGCCGCTTGTGGTTCCACGGCGGCAACGTCCAGGATCGGGGCGGGCACCGCGAGTTCCCAGCTGGCATCCACATCACTGAGCAGGGTGGCACGTGTGTGGTCGAAGGCGGATTTCTGATAGGCGGATTTGGTGGCGGCGATCTGCTCCATGCCGCGGCGTGCGGCGGCGTTGGTGGGATCGATGCGCAGGACACTTTCGTAGTGTTTTTTCGCCTCGTCATACTTGGCCAGGTTGAAGACCCCCTCGGCGGTGTAGAGGAGTTTTCGGACAGAGTCCACATCCGCGCTGTGTTCCTTGGTGACGGCGGGGTTGGTGCGGGTCGGGTCGTCCAACTGGCGGCGCATGGCCATGGCCGCCGGATCGTTGGGCGCAATGTCGGAATCAATGACCGCATCCACAGCGGCTTTGGCGGCCGCCACATCCCCCTTGCGGGAGAGGCTGCGGGCGAGTTCGACGGAAGCCCGGGCATAGCGCTGGCCGGCGGCGGCGCGCAGCTCCGCAGTGAGCGGGGAGGCTGGCAAGACTTCACGGGCGCCGGAAAAGGCGACCACGGCATCGGCGTAGCGTCCGGCTTGGTAGGCTTGGTCGCCCTTGGTGAGCAATTCCTGAGCCTCTTCGATGGTGGCACGGCGCTTTTCCAGTTCGCGTTGTGCGAGCGCGTCAGGGCTATGCGGCTCTTTGGCTAACAGCGCCGTGGCCGCACACGCCGCCGCGAGGACGGCGCAGCATCCGCGTGGAAAAATGACTCGAGTGGCGTGTTGCATGCGAAGGATCGGCGCGAGTGTAGTGAATCGGCGCCGAAGGGCACGCGTAAATTCAGGAATTCTTCAAATTTTTGACGGTGGCGGGAATTCCCTGGGGAATTCGCGGAGGCGGGGTGGGGGATGCGGCGGGAAGTCGGCACTGCTTGGGAAGAAAGGGCACGCGCAGGGATTCCTCGAAGTCAAAGGTTCCGATAAAGTCTTCCTGGCAATCCGATTCCTGGCGGCCGAAGATCTGCTCTTCTATCAGATGGAAGACCATCACGCCTATATCGCTGCATTGGCGCACGCCCCACTCGCTCATCAGGGTGGCGGCCATGGGGCCGTATTGTTCCAGCGCGAGATCGCGGAAACCGGCAAGCAGTTCCGGTCCGCTGACGTGGCGCGTTTGGCCGCCGTTGGCCTCGGCAATGCGCTTGAGGGTGAAATCGAGCGCGTCCTTGAGAAAAAAATAGGCTTGGGCATCGACGCGCTTGTCGCGGTTGAGGATGGAAACCACGGATTGTTCGAAGTGCACGGCCTGCATGGGTGGAACTATGTGGGCTGGGAGCGGATCTGTCAAAGCGGTTTGCGGGGGTCTAATCGTTGCCGAGGCGTTCGACGAATTCATCGAGCAGGGATTTGAGGCGCGCCTCGCGGGCGATGACGGTCGGCTCATCGAAGCCGATCCAGATGGCGGTGGACCCACCGGGGCCGAGGCGCAAGGTCCAGGCGTCGCGCTCGGAGCCGGTGGCTCCGGTGAAGCAGCGGGTGCCCGCCTGACGGCGCAACACGCTGCTGGCATCCAAGGCGGCGTTGGGGCTGAGGGCGGAGCTGAGGTTGGGGCTGGCGGTATAGAGGGTTTTGCCGTCAGCGTCGCGGATGTCGCGGATGAAGTAGGGCTGCGGGCGTTTCCCTTGGTTGCCGAGGGTGGCCAGACCGACGGACATTTCCATGGGGGTGGCCGCGACCGAGCCGCGAAACAAGTCTTCGGTATTGAGGAGAAAGGGGCCGGCAAGGCCGCAGCGTTTGGCGATGCGTTCGACTTCCGCCGCGCCGATTTGGCGGCCCGTCTGCACGGGTTTTCCCGGCAGTACGAGTTTTCCGCGTTCGGCGGCGGCGGCGGCTACGAACGGTTCGAAGGCGGAACCCAGATCCCGACTGGAACGGGTGCGGTCGAAGCGCGAATGCTGATAGTCGCGGCCACCAATGAGGGCGAGGATGGCACCGCTGCGGGTTTCGGTGGTCACCGCGGCGTATTGGACGTAGCGCGGTTCACTGCCTGTCTGATAGGCGGCGTGGGTCGGGTGCAACCAGGATTTTTCCTGTTCCAAGGCGGCGACGGCGCGGGTGAGTTCGGTATCCAGCCGGTCCTGCCAGGCGGCATCGAGGGTGGTGTTGACGCGCAGCCCGCCGAGCCGGATGTCGCGCTCGTCGAGGATGAGGTTGAGTTCACGCCGGATCGCCTGCAGGGCGTAGGACGGCTGGTTTTCCCGCTGCGCGTCGCTGGTGAGTTTGAGGGATTGGTTGCTGAGGGTCGCCTGCCGGGCCTCGTTGATGAAGCCCATGGCCCGCATGCGGGCGAGGGTTTGGTTGCGTTGTTCGAGGGCGGCTTCGAGGTGGCGCAAGGGGGAGAATAAATGCGGCCCGCGGATGATGCCGACGATCAGCGCGCACTCGCCATCCTTGAGGTCGCGCGTCGTCTTGCCAAAATACGTCTGCGCGGCCTGCTCGATGCCATGGGCACCCGCACCGAAGTAAATGCGGTTGAGGTAGTGGGTGAGGATTTCATCTTTGGAAAAGTTGGCTTCGATGCGCAGGGTGAGGGCGATTTCGAGGAATTTGCGATGCAGCGATTTGGCCCGGATGTCGAAGGTGTTGCGGGCCAGTTGCATGCTGAGGGTGGACGCCCCTTGGGTGAATTCACGGTCCTTGAGGTTGCGCAGCATGGCCCGGCCGAGTCCCCGCAAGTCCACCCCGCAGTGGCTGTAGAAGCGCGCGTCCTCGCGGGCTTGCAACGCTTGCACCAGAAACTCCGGCACCTCGGAGCGCTTGACCGGCTTGCGGCCACCGCCTGCCGGAGACGGCAACTCCTTGCCCCGCCGGTCAAGATAGACGGGATCCGCCGGCAGTCGCGACACCTCGGTCAAATCATACCGCATCGCCAGCAGGAAATAAAAAAACGCCACCCCGGCAATAATCACCATTCCGGCCAGCGCGAGCTGAAACAACCCGCGCACCGGCCCGTGCAAGCGCTCCGGCAGCCAGCGCTGCCAGAAGCGGGGTGGGGGAATGGCTCGCCAGGTGGACATGCGCGGATAGTCTGGGGGAAATGGCTTGGATTGTTAGAAAAACACGGAGGACTCCCGAAAGCCGCTCCAGTCGGGGCCAAGGCGTGCCCCCCGGCAACGTGGCTGTTTTGTGCGCTTCAGGCAAGCGCGGTCAGTTGCGGGCAGCGGTATGTGGCGGCAATTACTTAACCCACACCTTTCCGCAACACGCGGGCCGCAGCCGCCCCGTTGCCCCGCCGCCCCGCCGC
>CAIKDP010000076.1 GCA_903826205.1 Akkermansiaceae bacterium | reverse complement strand
GGCACCTTGGTGCAATGGTCGGGGAGTAATCGGCTCTACCTGAGCGGTGCCACCGACACCGGGTCAACCGCTTACACCTTTACGACAACACTAGGAACCAAGAATTACCTCGGCCTTGTGTGCGCGGGCACCAATACGATCGCCCGCCAGGTATCGTTTGACAACGTCAACGGCGGCAACTTGCTATTCTCCGCACCGGTCTCCGCAACCGTCTCGGATTCCTTCACCGGCGGCATGAAGACGGACACAGGCTCGGGCACCAACCAGATTCCGATCACCGTCATGGGCGGGACAACGGCATTGACCGTCACCGGCGGTATCCAAGGCACCGGTGGCCTGACCCTTACCAGTGCCAGCAACGGCACGCTCAAGCTGATGTCGGACAACTCCTACAGCGGCGTAACAACCATCTCGAACGGCAAGCTGCTGATCAACGGTGCCAACAGCGGCACCGGCGCGGTCAACGTGGGCGGCAGTGGTACTTTGGGCGGCACCGGCTCGATTGCCGGTGCGGTCACCGTCAGCGGTGCCCTCTCCCCCGGCGACCGCACGTTGGTCACCCCGGCCAAGGGGACTCTAACGATACAAAACGCGCTGGACCTCACCGGCGGCACCACCAACATCCGGTTGTTCAGCGACACGGCCAACGACAGCGACAAACTGGTGCAGAACACGGCTGGAACCATCACCTTTGGCGGCACCCTCAACCTGACTCAGGCGAGCAATTTCACCGGGACCTTTGCCGCGGGCAATTCGTGGGATCTGTTCGACTGGATTGGAACACCCACGGGCGCGTTCACCTTGCCGCTTAATCTGCCAGCGCTCAGCGGCCTGACTTGGGACACCAGCACCCTCTACACCACCGGCGTCATTAGCATCGCCGCTGGCGGCGGCGGCTCGCCGACGATTGGCACCATCACTGCCACGCCCACGGCAGCCACCATCATCACCGGTGGCAGCACGGGGTTTGGGTTCACAGTCGTCAATACGGGCACGGCACAGCTCAACTTCGCCACTGCTGCCGGAACCAATACCACCGGCACTGTGAGCGGCACCACGACAGTGGGTGCCGGCGGCACGAGCACCAGCGTCACCGGACTGAGCTTCAATGGCACCACGTTGGGCTTGGCGCAAACCGGCACGTTCAGTGTCAGTGATGCAGCCGCTACACCGAGTTCTGTGAATGGCACCGTGACAGTGGACGTGCTGGATCATTCGAGTGCGGCACTGGCCGTGGTTGGCGGCGACAACCAGACGATCATCATCGGCGGTTCGCTGGCCACAGTGACCCTGAACCTGACCAATATCGGCACCAACCGGTCGCCACTGGATGTGAGCACGCTGAACAAACTGAGCGGCACCATCGGCACGGCCGTGGTGGCGTCCAATGGCACCGGTGTCTACACCGCCACGGACTTTGACACCTCGACGGTCGGCTTGGCCAAGACCCTGGCCACCAGCCTGAGCGCCGGCGATCAGCAGAGTCTGAGCGGGGCGAGCGCCATGGCCACGAAGAGTGCGAACGTGACCTATAACGTGCTTGGCCACGCTGCCGGCACGTTGGCGCCCAATGGATCGGTTACGGCCACCAATGCCTTCGCTGGTGCCAGCGTCACCGTTCCGTTGATCCTGAGTAACGCCGCCGACAGCGCGTCGCTCGTGATTTCTGGAGCGACTAACAACGCCATCTCCGGCACGGTGACCACGGGTAACAACACGACCGGCACGGGCACGTTGGTGTTGACCACGCCGAGCAGTGCAGGCGAGAGCCAGTCGACCACCTTTACCGTCAACTATGGCGATCAGCAGGATCTATCGGGTCACAACGTTGCCGGTTCGCTGAGTGCGACGACCAGCGCCGCGGTCAATGTTTACAGTCATGGCGCGGGCAGCGTCAGCGACAGCCTGAGCTTCGACCCGGTGATTGTCGGCTACACCGGCACGCCCACCAGTACCACCAGCGTGGGCCTGAGCAACAGCGTGGCCAACTCCGCCGCCATCGACTTTGCGGCTGGCAGCGGCAACGTCGCGATAGGTGCCAATGCCGCCGTCTCTAACGGCACGCCCGTTACCGGCATCACCGGCACCCTGGCCAACGGGTTGGCTGCTGGCACTTATAACACCACCATCGGTTTGGGTTACGGCGACACGTCCGCCACCAGCGCCTATGCCGGCTACAACGCCAGTCTGAGCACGGTCGCGGTGCCCTACAGCGTCACGGTCTATCTCCATGCCAGCGGTTCGGCCAGCGGCACACTCGCCCTGGGCAACATCCACGCGGGTTATTCCAGCGCGGTGACGAGCACCCCGGTGAGTGCCACGAATGACAGCGGCACCCGCGTGGATCTGGCAGGCAGCGCTGCTGCGATCGGCAGGCTTTCGCTCAACGCCCTGAGCGTCATCACCCCTGGCGGCAGCGGTAACATCACCGCCACCCTGGCGACCGGGCAGACAGTGGGCGTCATCAACCAAGGCTTCACCTACACCTTTGCGGACGATTCCCCCCTCTTGGGTGCTTCCAGCAATGTGAGCACGGCCAGTCTCACGGTCACCGGCAATGTCTATTCCGGCACGGGCGTCTGGAACACGGACGGCGACGGCAACTGGAACGACTTTAGCAAATGGACGACTGCCGGCGGCGCGCCGGGGTTGGACAGCAATTTCACCACCACGGACTCGGCGACATTTGCTAGTGCCGCCTCAACTAACGATTCCGTCGTGACCTTGAATACGGTCAGCCCGAGCCTCACAGGCGTCACCTTCGACAACAGCGGCAGGAGCTACACACTGGCTGCCAGTGGTGGCGGCACGCTCGTCCTCAACAATGGCGGCAGCGATGCGACGCTGACCAACACGGCGGGTAGTCACACCATCAACGCGCCGATCACCTTGGCGAGCAATGTGGCGGTGGCCGTGAGCAGCGGCACACTGACGGTTTCCGGCGGGATCAATGAGAACAGCACCGGCTTGACCCTGCTCAAGAGCGGCGGCGGCATCATGGAACTCTCCGGCTCCAGCAACTACAGCGGCCTGACCACCGTCGATAACGGCACCCTGCTGGTCAACAGCAGCATCCCCGGCGCGGTCACCGTCACCTCCAGTGTAGGCACCGCCACCCTCGGCGGCACCGGTTCCATCGCGGGCGCGGTCAACGTGACCGGGGTTTTGTCCCCGGGCGGTTCCTCACTGGAAAGCCTGGCGTCGGGCAACTTGACCCTCGGCAGCGGTTCGACCTTTGTCTATCAAGCGAGCAACAACACCAACACCGGTGCCGACCTGATGGTGGTCGGTGGCACGCTCTCACTCACCAATGTGACGCTGAGCCTGGATGGAACCACCCAGGCCTATCTGGAGGCAGCCACGGTCGGTGACAAACTCACGTTATTGAGCTACACGACGGGCACTACCACCGGTGGCTTCGTCAACCTATCGGCAGCCGCCTACGCAGACGACACCTCGTATTTGTTTGGCCCCACCAACTACTGGATGTTCAACTACAACGACACCGCCAAAGGCAACAACTTTGCCTCGGATGCGACCGGCAGCAAGTTTGTCACGGTCACGCTCGACGCCTACAAGACCTGGGGCAGTGCTGCTTCGTTCAGCGCTGATTCCAACAATGATGGAGTTGCCGACGGCCTCGCCTGGATCCTCGGTGCCACCAATACAAGTGCCAATAGCAACGCGCTCCTGCCCATCGCCAGCGCCAGTGCCAGCGGCGGCCTGACCCTCACGTTCACACGTTTGCAAGCCTCCATCGACCAATCCACCTTGGTCCTGGAGTATTCGACCAGCCTCACCGGCACCTGGCCTGAAGTGCCGATCTCCAAGGATGCCGGCACCCATAGCTATACAAACGGCGTCGAGGTCACCGTGACTAAAGCGTCCCCATCGGACACGATCAGCGTGAACATCCCTGCCAGCTATGGCGGCGGCACGGTGTTTGCCCGTCTGAAAGCCACGCAGCCGTGAGGAAGAAGTTATGGGTTATGGGTTATGGGTTAATAGTTAAGAGGAAAGATGCATCTGACATCTGGCACTGATAACTGATAACTGATAACATCGTCTCCCTCCCCCTTTCCAGGAAGTTATTGGTTTTGCTTCCGGAATAGCGGGGACGCCAGTGCGGACCGGCGTCCCCGCGCTTATTTAGGGAGTGTGGGCAGGTGGCGGCGGATTGCATCCGCCACGCCACTCTAACCCGATGAGTTCAACGCATTCAAGGTCAGTCTCATGACATACGGCATGGCGGATGCAATCCG
>CAIKDP010000075.1 GCA_903826205.1 Akkermansiaceae bacterium | reverse complement strand
ATGTCTTTGGCAACCCGGAGGGTTACCGCCCGGGCATCCACATCCCTAACAACACACGCGTCCAATGGACGGATGCCGCCGCCGAGGAGGTTTTTGCCCGTGTCCATGAAGCATCCACTGTCCGCTCGCGCAACTTCCGCGTGTGGGTTATCGGCCAATCCATCGCACCCTGCGCCGACGCCAACGCCACGCCGGAAGTCCTCGCCGAGGTTCGCAAGGTCTTCACCGTGTTTGCCGACCCGGGCGAGCGCACCAGCGAGGGCTCCATCAATCCGGACAATTTCCAACCCCGTGTCATCCATGAAAACACGTTCTAACATTTCATTCATCCCCCTGCGGATCGCCGTGATGTCCGGTTGCTTTTCCCCGCTTTCCCTAACTGCCCAGGACCCGGCGGCGGAAAAACCCGGGTTTGTGCGCCTTGTCAATGCCGTGGCGCAGGGCCGGGACAAGCTGCAACTCAGCATTGATGGCGAGATGATGAATCCGGATGGCTACAGGCTGGGGGACGTTACCGGTGGCATCGGCCTAAAACCCGGCAGCCATCAGATCACCCTCAAGCGTCCGGGCGTGGATGAGGGCAACACCCGCATCCATCTGGATGCCGCCAGCACCGTCACCTTGATTCCTTTTGCCGAATGGGTTCCGGCCACCGAGGACAGGCCCGGCCGCTGGGCGCTGCGCATCCTCCGGCTCAAACAAATGGAGCCGGAAACCAAGCGTTCCGCCACCTTTGTTTCCGTTTCGCAAGTCCCCGAGCACGAAGTGGAAATCAGTGCACCTGACGGCACATGGACCAAGGTCTTTGTGAAGCGTTTGGCGATTGCCACAACCCCCATTCATTATCCCGAGGGCTACGTCCCGCTGCGCTGCAAATCCGGCAAGCTCCCGTCCATCCCCGTCGGTTCCCCCGGCAATTATGTCGTCGTCCTCTATGACGATGCCAAGGGCAACCTGCAGGCGCTCACCCTCCAGGACTACAAATACCTGAGCGCGGATTGAGGCAACGGACTCAAGACTTGCACGGCATCGAAAGGACAGGCACAATGGATTTCTGGCAACGCCCTTGCGGCGCACCTTATTAGCGGTCCCCTCCTCACCCCCTCTATCAAATCATGTTCACTGGTTTAGTCGAATCCACCGGCACGGTCATAGCCCTCGAAAGCCGCGGCGAGCAGGCACGACTCATGCTGCAAATCCCCTTTGCCGCCGAGTTGGCTCTCGGTGATTCGGTGGCGATCAATGGTTGCTGCCTGACGGTGGCCGACGTTTCACCCCACGGCATTGCCTTTGACCTGCTGGCGCAAACGCTGCGCGTCACCTCACTCGGCGCACTGCGGGCCGGCTCGCGGGTCAACCTCGAGCGCGCCTTGCAAGTGGGCGACCGCTTCGGCGGCCATTTCGTGCAAGGCCATGTGGACGCCACCGGCACCATCACCCGCCTCGAAGCGGTCGGCCAGGACCACCAGTTCGAGGTCTCCCTGCCACCGGAAATCCAGCGCCTCTGCATCGATAAAGGCTCGATCTCGGTGGATGGCATATCCCTAACCATTGCGGAGCTCACCCCCACCGCCGCGGTTTTCTGGATCACTCCCCACACCTGGCAGGAAACCCACCTCCACACGGCCTGCGTCGGCCAACCGGTCAATCTGGAGGCCGACATGCTCGCCAAACATGTGGACCACCTGCTCGCGGCGCGGCTGGGCCAGCCAATATCATCATGACAAAATTCCGTCCCTGCATCGACCTCCACCAAGGACGGGTCAAGCAAATCGTCGGTGGCAGCCTGCGCGACGATGGCACCGCGCACACGGAGAATTTTGTAGCGGCGCAGCCCGCGCGTTGGTTTGCGGAAAAATTCCGGGCGGATGACCTTCGTGGCGGGCACCTCATCAAGCTCGGCCCCGGTAATGACGCCGCCGCCTGCGAGGCGCTCGCCGCATGGCCGGGCGGGCTGCAAATCGGGGGTGGCATTGATGCCAGCAATGCCGCCGGCTGGTTGGATGCCGGTGCGTCCCATGTGATTGTCACGTCGGCGATGTTTGACGCGCAGGGCGGCTATCAACCCGCCGCCCTCGCCGCGCTGGTCAAGGCAGTGGGGCGCGATCGCCTCGTTATCGACCTGTCATGCCGCCGCACGCCCGACGATTGGACGGTGGCCATGAACCGCTGGCAAACCCTCACCCAATTGCCCGTGACTCACGCCACGCTCGACCTACTCGCCCCATGCTGTGCGGAATTTCTCATCCACGCCGCTGATGTGGAAGGACTTTGCCGCGGCATCGATGCCGAACTGGTCGCCGTGCTTGGTACCTGGGGAAAAGCCCCGATCACCTACGCCGGCGGCGCCACCACCCTGGCCGATATGCGCTTGGTGGATCAGGCCGGTCTGGGCCGCGTGGACGTCACGGTGGGCAGCGCCCTCGATCTTTTTGGCGGCCAAGGCGTCAGCTACAGCGATTTGCTCGCTTGGAACCACAGGAATTCGTGAGACGGGTGGAATGCGGTTGCAGCCGAGGCCCGCATCGCTTTATGCTCCGTCCGTGCCGACTTTGGACTTGCCCGCTGCCTCAGAGAAATCCGTGACCGACCGGGATTTTCTCCGCTCCGCATTTCAATCGATGTTGCTGGCGCGGATCCTCGAAAACAAGCTCTCCAGCCTGTATAAGGCAGGCAAAATCGTCGGTGGTGTCTACCTCGGACGCGGACAGGAATCCGTAAGTGCCGCGCTGGGCACCGCCTTGATTCGCGGCACGGATGTGTTTTCCCCGCTGATCCGTGATCAGGCCGGGCGCACGGCTTTCGGTGAGTCCTTGCTCGATTGCACCCGCACCTACCTCGGCTCGGTGCTCGGTCCGATGCGCGGCCGCGATGGCAACGTCCACCGGGGGCGCCCACTGGAGGGTGTGCCGGCCATGATTTCCCACCTCGGAGCACAGATCGCACTGGTGGCGGGCATGCTCTTTGCCAAACGCCTCAAGGGCCAACTTCAGGGGGTCGTCGGTGCCACCTGCGTGGGTGACGGCGCCACCTCCACCGGAGCCTTTCACGAGGCACTCAACCTTATTGGCGTCGAAAAACTCCCTCTGGTCATCGTGGTTGCCAATAATCAATTTGCCTACTCCACTCCCAATAACCGCCAGTTCGCTTGTGGCGATCTGATCGAGCGCGCCCGCGGCTACGGCCTCGGCGGCTGGTCGGTGGACGGCACGGATTTGTTCGCCTGTGCCAGCGTAATGCGTGAAGCAGTCCGGCGGGCCCGCGAGGGCGGCGGCCCGCAGATGGTGGTGGCCCATCTGCTGCGCTTGGTCGGCCATGGCGAGCATGACGATGCCTTTTATGTTCCCGACGCGTGCCGCAATGACCACTACGGTCGCGATTGCATCGACGTGGCCATCCCCCAACTCGTCGCAAACGGCCACGTCACCACCGATGAAATCCACGCCTGGCAGCACCAATTCGCCGCCGATGTGCAACGTGCCGTGGCCCAAGCCCAGCAAGAAGCCACACCCGATCCCTACCGCGAGGATTGGACCGCCATTTCCACCCGATTCCCTATCAGCCAGTGAGTGTGACCTACATCGACGCCATCCTGGCCGCCCAGGAAAAACTCCTGCGGGAGGACGACCGCGTGTTTCTTTACGGCCAGGACATTGGCGTCTTCGGCGGGGCCTTCAAGGCCACCAAAGGTCTGGCTGCAGCCTTTCCCAACCGCGTGTTCGATTCCCCCATCTCCGAAGATGCCATGATCGGCCTCGCCGTGGGCGCCGCCATTGAAGGCCTGCGGCCAATCGTCGAAATGCAGTTCGCGGATTTCTCCTCGATCGCCTTCAACCAGATCGTCAATCAAGCCGCCACCCACTATTACCGCACCGGCGTGCCCATTCCCATCACAGTGCGCATGCCGTCGGGCGGCACGCCCGGCTCCGGCCCTTTCCACAGCCAGAACATGGAGGGCATCTACGCCCAATACCCGGGCCTTATCGTGCTCACCCCCGCCACCGTGGCCGATGCCTTCCACATGCTCATCGATGGCGTCGCTCTCGATGATCCGGTCATCTACTGCGAGCACAAATTCCTCTACCGCTGGCTCAAGGCCAAATCCATCAATAACGACCACCTCCCCATCGGTCAGGCCCGCATCGCCCGCCCCGGCAAGCATGCCACCGTCGTTGCCTATAGCGCCATGGTTCACGAGGCGGTCCGTGCCGCCGACCGACTCCAACCCGATGGCTGGGAAATCGAGGTGGTCGACCTGCGCTCCGTCAAACCGCTGGATCTGGACACCATCCTCGCCTCCGTCGCCCGCACCGGCAGGCTGCTGGCCGTCGGCGAATCCTTCCCTTGGGGCGGCGTCACTGCCGAAGTTATATCACTCGTTTCCGAGCATGGCTTCCACCTGTTAGATGCGCCCCCGCAGCGCCTCAATTCGCGCGACACTCCCATTCCCTATCATCCAAAGCTGTGGGCATCCCACCGCCCCACCCCGGAATCCATCTGCGACGCGCTCCGCCACTTGCTCCGCTTCTGACCAACCCAGCATCTCAAATTTCAGATCTTAATTCTCAACATCTCCCGCCATGCCCACCGTTCCCATTTTCATGCCGCAGCTTGGCGAATCCATCGCCGAGGCCACCATCGTGCGCCTGCAAGTGGCCGTGGGCGACACCGTGCGTGCCGATCAGGACATCATCGAGGTGGAGACCAACAAGGCCATCATGAGCGTGACCACCCTTTGCAATGGCACCGTGGCGGAAATCCGTGCCAAAGAGGGGGTCTCTTACTCGGTCGGCTCATTGCTCGGACTGCTCGATGTGTCGGCCGAGGAAATCGCCCGCACCGGTGTGGAATCCCTCGAATCCCTCGAAGCCAAACGCAGCGCCGCCAAACCCGCCAGCACCGCCCCGAACACCCGCTCCAACGAAACCAACATCCACTTTTCCCTGGATGACGACGGCTACGAAGAGGCCCCCGCGGTGGTCCCCAGTGTGAAGGGACTGCCCGTGCCCATCGGGGTCATGGGGGCGCATTACATCTCGCCGCGCATGCGGGCCCGCATGGATGATCTCGGCTTGCGCGAGGCGGATATCTCCGCCGTCGTGGGCACCGGCGCCGGTGGCCGCGTCACGGTCGAAGACCTCGAGGGCTTCCTCGATTACCTCGAAGCCTGGCCCAGCAGTCATGCCTCCTCCATGCGCCTTGCCGTGGCGGATGCCATGCGCCGCAGCTGGACCCGCCCACTGGCCACCGTCGGCCTGCCGTTGCTGTTGGATCGCGCCATCAGCCATCGCGGCGCACAATCCCCCACCCCCGGCCTCACGCTTTACATCCTGCGCGCCTTCGCCCTGGCCCTCAGCGAACACCCGGCCACCGCCGGCTACCTCATCGGCGAAAAAATCGTCCACCCCCGCTCTTTCGATATCGGCGTGGCCGTCCAAGTCAAGGATGGCGTCGTCGTCCCGGTCGTGCGCAAAGCCGATAAAAAGCCGCTGGCCGAACTCATCGCCGAGTACGACGACCTGGTGGCGCGCGCCCGCGAACGCCGTCTCACTGAAGACGACTGCAAAGGCGGCATCGCCACCGTCACCAACTTCGGCACCTTCGGCCTCTGCCTCGGCACGCCCATCCCACTGCCTAACGAAACCCTCATCCTCGGTCTCGGCGCTGGCGTCAAAAAACCCGTCTGGAGCGAACAAGTGGGCGCCTTCCTCCCTGCCACCGAAGCCGCCCTCGTCCTCACCTTCGACCACCGCGTCGTCGATGGCGGCGGTGCCGGCGTCCTCCTCAACCGCGTCGCCGCCCTCATGCAACGCCCGGAGGCGCTGTAAACCTGTCCGACCTGTCTCCCGGGAAGTCCCCCTCCACGACACGTCCCCCCGCCTCAGTAGCGGGGTGCATCAGGCAGGGCGAGCGTGTAGGGCGGGTTCCACAGGTTTTTCGGATAGAGACGCGGAAAGAGCTTTGCAGGCTCCCGCGGCGGGCTGAGGCGCCCGGCCAGGCTGGAATCAAACGGCTTGAACCCTATCAGCATGGCCGGCGAGTTCGGCTTGAGGCGGAAATCGCCATTCGCCGCGTCGACGAACAACGGATCGGCGATGATCGAGCCTTCATCCTGCCCGCTGGACTGCCACTGTTCCCATGACTTGTCGCGGAACTTCACGGGCAAGCCTGCCGCATTCCAATAAAGGTTGTTGCGTAGCAGGCAGCTCTTGACCGGCCACGTCGGCCACACCTCATCCACCAGATCGCCTACCGTGAAGTAAATCAGGTTGTTCTCGATGGTCATTGAGCGAAAATCCTCGATCCGCCCGCAGCGCATCAGCGGCGCGCCCGGGTCCAGAATGGGTCCGAAGATGTTATTGCGCGCGATGTTGTCGCGGCCATAGTTCACATTGAAATCGTGGGTCGTCACTTGATAGACGAGGTTGTCCTCACAGGTCCAGCCGCTGCTGCCCTCGTCCAGATACATGCCCACGGCCCACGGCAGACCTTCCAGATTGTACAGTACGTTGCCGCGCATCACCGAACCCGGTTGCCGCCCCAACGTATAGATGCCGGCACCGTCCGTGAGCACCATCTGCGGGGCGTCGTGAACGCGGTTGAAGTTGATCGCATTATCGTGATTGGGCGTATCACCGTAGCCCCAGGTCCACCCCATCGAGATGCCGCTGTAATACAGGTCATAGATCTCGTTGTGCTCAACCGTGATGTGGTGGCCGAAGCCCACCCACACGCCAACCGCCCCCGGATGAATCCGTCCCATGTGTGCCAACAGGCAGTCGCGCACCGTGTTGTGGCTTGTTAGAACATCCTCGTCATTGGTCCGCGTTGGCCCGATCTTGACACCACCGCCGCCGAGGTCGGTGAATTCACAGCTCTCGATGGTATCGCGCTGGCAGCCGTCGCCGAGCTCAAGGCCATAACCGCCCATCTGGGTGAACACGCACTCTTTGAACGCGCAGTTGCGTGCGCCTTCGGCGAGGAGCGCCGCGGGCAGGGTGGATTCCGCTTGTGCAATGCAACTGCCCGTGGGCGCGGTGGTCCAGTTGCTGTGGGCAAAGGTGAGTCCGCGGAAATGCAGATTCTGGAGCCATTTCTTACCGCTCACATCGCCCTTGATTTCCAACAAGCGGCCCAGGCGCGGGGCGATGACCGTCGTATGCTCCACAGCCTCGCCCGGCAATGGCAGATAGGTCAGCTCGCCGGTCTTGCGATCCAGATACCACTCACCGGGCAACTGCGCCTCCTTGACATTCTCAACCAAATAACGGGTGCCGCGGATAAGCGGGTGGGGGCTGCCTCCTGTGACACCGGCGAGTCCGCCCTCGTCGTTCACGTCCTCCAGCCGCAGCCGCGAGGTGGACCATTCATGAAATGCCAGCACCTCCACATCCGTTAGATTGGTCCACGAGGATTTCAAATCCTCGCCGGCAAAGCAAAACCGGTCATGCAAGCCACCCTTGTGTTGGGGGCTGGATGGTGCTGTACCGGTCATGTAGGCGTATCCCTCACGTGGCAGGCGCGGACGGGCGCGGCGTTGGCCATCGACAAACAGCTGTGCAAAATCCCAGTCGCCGCTCACCACATCGGGCAGTGTCACGGTCCAGCGCCCGTCGGTGACATTCCAGCCCGTGATGCGCTGGCCACCGCTCAGAACCGGCTGCGCGCCCGGCAATGCGGCATAGGTGATGGTCTGATCGGGCTTGGCCCCATCTTCCACTCCGAAAACCACGGTTGCGGTGAGCGCGTAATCGCCACCGGCCAACCAAACCGTGATATCTTCAGCGTCGTTGGCCTCATTCCATTCGCGCACCCGGTCGCGGGCCTGCCCAATAGTCGCCCACGGTTGTTGTTGTGTCCCCGGATTATTGTCATTACCTGCGGTGGACACGTAAAAGTCCCTGGCATTGCTGGCAACGATGGATAATGACAATAAAAACGTAAGGGGAACAAAGCGCATCTCAAGTCTACGCCATCGCGTCCGGTTTCTTTCAAGCGAAATCCCGCTCATCCGCCCCCGCTCCCTTAACGCGTTGTCACCAACTCGCCTACAAGAGAGGAGCCCGCCCCCGTGGGCGCATTCGTGAGAATGCGGGCAAATACCCCCGCTAGGGCTTTTTGCCCTCATCCGGCGACAGCAACTTCACCTCGTGCAAGCACAGCCCGTAGCGTCCGCCCGGTGGGTTGAGGCCGAGCTTCACACCATTCCAACCGGGGCTGAAATTCGCCGAATAGCACAACCACAGCGAACGCCCGTCCGGGCTGATGAATTTGCTGGGGAAATTCAAAAAATATCCCTGCTCACCAAAATCCTTCATGTAGGAAACCATCCGCCACGGGCCGGTGATGGCATCGGCCTCCAGGATATACGATGTCATCTTGGCCACCGTCGGCCAGCCATCGGTCACGCACATCAGGAATTTCTTGAGGCCTGGCACATAGGTGGCGGTGACGCACCCCATGTGGTTATTCCACTCGATGAGCGGTTTGATTTGCTCGAAGTCATGAGTCCAGACCGGCTTGCCGGCGGCATCGTGACCGGCGAAGAACTCATAGGCCTTGAGGTCATTGATGGTGTCCGGCGAGGGCTTGACGCGCGCCACATAGACCTGGTCGGCAGTGATCCAACTCAGGTTGGCATGGGCAAAGTCATTGGTGCAGCCGTCCACTGTCTGGAAGGTTTCCCCCGGCTTGCCAAGCTTGATGCACGGGCGCGGCTTGGGGTCCTTCTCTTCCGCACCCATTCCTATCAGATAGGCCATGCCATCGGGTGAATGTTGCATGTTCTTGCCAAAATCCACAAAGTGTGGTGCGCCCATCTTGACCGGCCCGAGAAACTTCCGCGGCTCGGGAAACAACGGCTTTTCGGCGCTGTGCGGTGACGGCTCCCAGGTGTTGCCCTCGTCGCGCGAGATCTGGAACCCCGGCATCGGCCCGAGGTTGGGCCAGTTCCAAGTAAAGCCATTGTGCAGCGTAGACCCCTCAGGACCCAGACAGTAGGTGCCGTAATACCAGATGCCGTTATGCACCAATGACCCCGCCGGGTAGCGCCCTTTGTAGGGCAAGGCGCTCGCTTGCTTGGGTGGGGCGGTGTTGCGGATGGTCAGCTTGAGTGGGTCGTCACCCATCATCACCGCGTGACCGGTGCGCGCGGCCGCACCCCCATCCGATGAACACTCGACGCCCTCGGTCTTGCCATCGGTCCACGGCGAATACAGATTGCCATCGCTGGCCCAACACGGATACCAGGTGTCGCCGCAGTGATAGTCGCCATGGCGGCCGGTGAAGGCGATTCCAGTTAGAGTTGTCGATTTGGGAAACGGGCAATCCTGCGGGATCGGCGTGTCCAAGACCAACCCCTTGCCTGTATCGCCAGGCGGGCTGGGCTTGACCTCCTCACCCGACACAGGGCAAGCTGCCAACAGGCTCATAAGCAACCATGAACGTTTCATAAGTGAATGCGGGCTGGGATCAATTACCGGATGGCTGCCACCAGGCGTCGAGTTTCTCAAGCATCGGCTGCACGCGGGCGGCTTCCTTGTTTGCCAAATCCACCTTTTCCCACGGGTCGTTCTGCAAGTCGTAGAGTTCCGGCTTTGCATCCGGCCGCTTTGCAATGTTAGGAACGATCACCTTCCACCACCCGTCGATCATCCAGCGGGTTTCCAGGCTGCGCGCCGGACGGTCCACGTCGGCGATGTTGTGGTCGTATTGCTCGCCGAATATTCGCTCGCGCGAGGCCACCGCACCCTCGTCGGTCAGGTTGATTCCCGGCAAACCGTTAGGCACGGGGGTCTTCAGCAGGGCGGCCAGTGTCGGCCACAGATCCACGGTGCTGGCGAGGTGTTGCTTGTCCATGCGCGGCTTCACATGGCCGGGCCAACAAATCATGAGCGGCGTGCGCACGCCACCTTCGTAGGGGGTCAGTTTGGAGCGATCCCCGAAGTCGCTGGCTTTGGTCGGGTGCTGGATCCATCCGTTGTCGATGGTGAACAGGATGATTGTGTTGGAAAGCTGGCCGGATTGCTCCAAATGCCCGATGAGCTCGCCACAGGTCTGGTCAAACCACTCGACACACGCCCAGTAGCGCGCGATCGCCTCGCTGGGCGCCAGTTTCAGGTATTTTTGCAGCAGATCCGCGGGCGGCGTGTGCGGCGTGTGGGGCAGCATCGGCGCATACCACGCCAGCCACGGTTTGTCGCCAGCCTGCGTTATAAACTGATAGATCGGATCCAGCCCCTTGCGTCCAATCTCCAAGCCCGCGCCGCCGTGGCGATCGCCCTTGGCCTCGCCTGCCGTCATCGCATGGCTGAATCCGGCGCTCTTGACCGGGTCGCCTTCCCACCACTTGCCCGTCTGGAAGGATACGTAGCCGCGCGAGGTCAGGTCGCGAATCAGATTGGGATGCTCCGTGAAATGGCCAACCACCTTGTTGTAATAGCTGGCATATTTCGGGTTGCCACGCGACCCCATGGAATTGGCGCCGTCGGGAAGATCCGGGTCATTGCCGGTCACGCCGTGTTGGTGGGGATAAAGCCCGGTGGCAATACAGGCGAGCGACGGCCGGCACAGCGGCACGGGCGTGTAACCGCGATGAAACACCAGCGACTGCGCCGCGAGCTTGTCGAGGTTGGGCGTGCTGATTTGCGGGTGACCCATGAATCCGAAGTCCCCCCACCCCTGGTCATCGGAGATGATGAGCAGAATGTTAGGCCGGGCCGCATCGGCGGCAGCCACCTCCCCCGCGCTGGCAATCAACAGCAGCGGTAGAACTAACAAAAGGGTGGCTCTCATGATTACTTGAGCAGTTCTTGCATCGCCTCGGCGAACGCTTTGCCTAACAGGATAAAGAAGCGCCCCTCGCCATAATAGTGGAAGCCGAGGTTGGAGGTCGCGCGATCGAGCATGGCCTTCTCTTCGGGGGTCATCGGTTGGGTTTTCAAATCGCGGTCCTTGTTGAGCCAACCGGCGGTCTTGAGCGCGACAACGTCCGGGTGCAATAGCGGGGCGCTCTCCACGGCCTTCACATTGCCTTTGAACTCCGGCACCGTGTTCATCGAGCGCATCTGGTTGCGGATGTCCCCCTGCTTGCCTACTTCATTTTTCGCTCCGTTCACGCCCATGACGCCGACCACCACCTTCATCTCCGGCGCCTTGAATTCCTTGCGCAAGTCCTTGATCAGGCAGGTCAGGTTCTTGCCGTACTCGGCCACGGGCTTGCCACCTTCGATCATGTCGTTGAACCCTTGGAACCAGACAAACCCCACTATCTCATAGCCGGCCTTCTCGTCGTAGGCTGGAAAGCGCTTTTTGAGATTGTCCAATACCTCGTGCACGCAGGTGACCATGCCGCGGTATTGGCCGCCGAAATCCTCTGGCTCACACGGCACCTTGGTTTTGTTAGGACCGTCCTTCATCGGCAACGGATCCGGCAAGCCGGCGCTGGGCGGACGGAAATTCTTATACAAGCTCTGGCCGCCGGGCGCATACTTGATGAGCAGGACCTGGTTGGGGATGGCCTCGCCCATGAAATAGCCGAATGCATATTCCGGCCCGATGTTATTGCCGAGTTTCGAGTAATCCTTGCGACCGCCGTAGCCGGGGCCCAGGTCGCCGGAAACATCGTCGCTCGTGACCCACACGTCGCCGCGGGTGACCAGAGTCTTGCCATCCGGCTTGAACGTCTTGAGCAGGGCCGCACGTGCAGGATCCTTGTCCTCTCCCAGAAAATCTATCGTCCGCTTGTCGGCTTGACCGTCCATGTTGGACTGACCGGCCATAATGAAGACCTTGACCGGCCCCTTGCCTACGGTCTGTGCGGATTTGCCTGAGGCATCCCCTTGGGCGAAGCCTGCACTGCTGAGCATGGCGATGAGCGTGCCGGCCATGGCGACGGTTGTAAATGAGGGTTGTTTCATGGGGTTGCTTGTGTTGACAAATTCGACGATAATCCACTACACTACGCAGCCCATTCGAGGCCTCTTTCACCCGGCGGGCAACAATCGCGGAGGGTTTGCCGGCCATAAGGAGCGGGGACATTCCTGTCCCCGTCTGCTCTTTGTCTCGCAGGTATCAAGAAACGACAGGAACCGCAGCGGAGATGGCCAGCCATAGGCTGCCCGGAGGGCGAGCGCAGCGAGGCAATGTCGTTACTCCTTATTGAACGACAACAATGTCGTCACTCCTTAACCGCCTGTTGGATCCACACGGTCATCGCGCCCTTGTCACGGTTGGCCCAGGCGTAGTAGGGCACGGCGGTGAGCGGCATCGGTTGCGCGGCATGGTTTAGCGCCTGGCCGGTGATCACGGTCACCCCGCCTAGCAAATCCGCCCGTGGCTCGGCACGCAAGGCGCCATCCGCCGGTAGCGCCACGCGCTCAAGGTCCACCCCCGGTTGATCCGTCGCCTCCAGGCAATAGACCAAGGGCCCGCGCATCAATGCCACTTTGCCTTGATCCTCTTTGACTTTTTCATGGGCAAGCACCCGCTGGACCGGCATGGGCAGGTCCAGTTCCACCACATCCCCGGCCTGCCAACGGCGTTGCAGGTGGACATACCCGTCGGAACGCGGCGTGGCATCCTGCGTCTGGCCGTTGACCTTGAGCGACACGGCCGGGCACATTGCGTTAGAGAAGCGGTACAAATCGCCGGGCACCACCCGCCCCAACGCCCATCCCGGGATCCGCAGACACAGGGTGAATTCCGCCGCCTGTTCCGGGGCAAGCGTGAGCCGCACGCGTCCATCCCACGGATACTCCGTCTGCTGGGTCAGCTTGACCGTCGCGCCTTGATCCAACTTCACCTTGGCCTCGCCCGCGGCATACAGGTTGACATACACTTGGTTCCCCCCTTGCGCATAAACGAATCCGCCGAGTTGCGGAATGATGCGCGCCAGGTTGGTCGGGCAGCAGGACAGGCCGATCCATGGTTTGCGCTTGCCGCCTTTCTCACTGGCCAGCGGGTTTTGATAGAAAAACTTGTCGCCGGACAGGGAAATCCCGGAGAGCACCCCGTTGTAGAGGGCCAACTCCATCACGTCGGCATACTTCGCGTCCGCCTTCAGCAGATTCATCCGGTATTGCCAGAAAACGTGGGCGATGGCCGCGCAGGACTCGCAATAGGCGGATTTGTTAGGCAGCAGGTAGGGGTCGCCGAACCCCTCGTCATCGAACTGGCCGGAGCCGATATTGCCGGTGAGATACATCTTGCGGTTGACCACGTCGCCCCACAGGTCATCGAGCGCCCGCTCGTAGCCGGGAGCCTCCATGAAGCGCACGATATCGGCCATTGCGGCGTACATGTAGCCGGCTCTGACCGCGTGACCGACCGCCTCGTGCTGGTCGATGACGGGCTTGTGATCCTGCATGCGCCCGTTGCGCACCCGCAGTTGGGCATGCCAGAACTCGCGTTGTTGCTCGCGCGTCAACTCGACCGTCGGTTCGCTCGGCATGACCTGGGATTTGGAATCAAACGGCAGGCGTGCCGTGCCATGGGCGTAACCGCGCTCATCGAGGAAGAACCTGGCAAGGTCCAGATAGCGCCGCTCACCGCTGGCGCGATACATCTTCACCAGGGCCAACTCCACCTCCTGGTGTCCATCCACGTCGTAGCGTTTGTTAGGTCCGAAGATCCCGTCGATGTGATCCGCGAAGCGCTTGGCGGCGTCGAGCACCTTGGCTTGTCCGGCCAACTGCTGGTGGGCGGCGGCCATTTCGAAAAAGTGGCCGGCGTTGTACATCTGGTGGCACAGGCGCAGATCCTCCCAGCGCTTTTCCTGGTCCTTGACGATATAGAACGCGATGAGGAACCCGTCCTTTTGTTGGGCGGCCAGGATGCGCTCCATGATGCCGTCCACGCGCTGGCGCAATTTGCTGTCGTCAAAATGTTGCAATGAATCCAGCGCGCCTTCCAGCGCCTTGTATAAATCCGAGTCGAATGCGGGGTGGCCTTGCAGCGGTCCGTCGAACTTGCCGGCCGCCTTGTCGAAGTTGGTGACATGGCCGTCTTTCTCGAGTTCATCCAGCGCATGCGGGAGGGTCACCTCATGTTGGATTTTGAGCCGCGGTCCCCAGAACCCCCCGCGCAGTTCCACCTGCGTGTGGCCGACTTCCATCAACCCGCGCACTGGCGCAGGCGCGGCCGGTGCGGCGGCTAGCGGGTTGCCGTGGGTCATCACGGCGCTGACGGCTAGGCATGTGAGCAGCGGGAGCTTCGATTGGCGGTGACTGCGGGAAATCATGGATGACATGGGGTGAGCGGATTCGGCAACTGGGAAAACGTGGCCACAGCCTTGCAACTTTCACCGGATTGCGCATTTCCAACGACGGCTGGCCACACTACTTCCTTGACAGACGTTCGCCACCCTCGCAGCCTCCGTGGCCATGAGATCAACCTACCTGCCTGCGATTGCCGCCATATTGCTGGCGTGGACGCTTCCCTGCCTGTTGACGCAAGCGGCCGACACCCCGCAAGCCGCCCCCATCCGCGTGCTGGTCGTGACTGGTGGCCACGGTTTCGAGCGCGTACCATTCGAACAGATGTTCAAGGACAACCCGGACATCACGTTCACCATGGTGGAACACCCAAAGGCGCAGGCCCTGTTCAAGGCGGAGGCGGCAAAGGCCTACGATGTCGTGGTCCTTTATGACATGTGGCAGAAAATCGACGACACGACCAAAGCTGATTTCGCCAACCTCGTCTCCTCTGGCAAGGGCGTGGTGGCCCTGCACCATTGTCTCGGCGGCTATCAGGACTGGCCCGAATACGAAAAAATCATCGGCGGCCTCTACCTCTTGCAACCACGAACCGTGGACGGCGCGCTGCAACCGGCATCCATCTATAAGGAAGACCTCGATCTCAAGGTGAAGGTGGCCGATGCCGCCCACCCCGTGACGGCCGGGGTGTCCGCTGAGTTTGCGATCCGCGACGAAACTTATGGAAAATTCGACCTCCTGCCCGACTCCCACCCCCTGCTGACCTGCGACCATCCCACAAGCGATAAAGTCATCGGTTGGTGGCGCACCTACGGCAAGGCCCGTGTGGTCTATCTTCAGGGCGGTCATGACCATTTCGCCTACACCCATCCGCAATACCGCAAATTGGTCGCCAATGCCATCCGCTGGTCGGCCCAGCGCGACTAACACCACAGCACCGGTGACTATCACACAAACCAATACCTAACAAAATTAAGATATGAAAATCAACCCTGCATCCATCGCCACCCTGACCGCCGTGCTGGCAAGTGCCTCCGTTGCGGCGGCGGGTGATTGGCCGAATTGGCGCGGCCCCACCCATGATGGCATCAGCAAGGAAACCACTTGGGATCCCGCCGCGGTGACGGCGCGCAAGGTCGCGTGGGAAGCCGATGTCGGCGCCGGCTATTCCGCCGTGGCCGTCGCCAACGGCAAACTCTATACCGCCGGCAACCTCAACAAGGTGACCGACGCCATCACCTGTCTGGATGCGGCGACCGGCAAATCCCTCTGGCGGCATGAGTACCCGGAACCGTTGGCTCCCAAGTACTACTCCGGCGGTTGCAGTGCGACTCCAACCGTTCATGACGGCAAAGTCTATTTCGCTAGCAAGAGCGGCAAGGTTTTCTGTCTCGATGCCGACTCCGGCAAGGTGGTGTGGAACAAGGACTTCGAGCGCAAGGCTCCCACCTGGGGATTTTCCAGTTCCGGCTTGATCCAAGGCAAAGCCGTCATCTTCAATGTGGGCCTCTCCGGGATGGCTTATGACAAGGACACCGGGGCTCTCCTCTGGAGCAGCGCGGATGACACCTGCGGTTATGCCACACCCGTGCCATTCGAGCACAGCGGCAAACCCTGCCTCGCTCTTTTCACCAAGAACTCCATCACGGCGGTGACCCCCGACGACGGCAAGGTCCTGTGGTCATCACCCTGGCAGACGGAACACGATGCCAACATTGCTGACCCCGTCGTTTCCGGCTCCCAGGTGTTCATCACCTCCGGCTATGGTCGTGGCGCTGCGGTGGTCGACTTTTCCGCCGCCGATCCCAAACAAGTCTGGGAAAACAAGCTGATGCGCACCCATATGAGCGGACCGGTGCTTATCGCCGGCCATGTCTATGGCTTCGACGACAATCGCCTGACCTGCCTGAATTGGAAATCCGGCGAGCTAAAATGGAGCGAAAAATCCCCCCAGAAAGGCGCGCTGATGGCCGCCGGTGACAAACTCATCGTGTTAGGTGAATCCGGGCGTCTGGCCATTGTCCTGGCCACTCCCACCGCCTACAAGGAACTTGCCGCGGTCCAAGTGGCGGACGGCCGTTATTGGACCATGCCGGTTCTGAGCGGCGGCCGGATTTATGTTCGCAACGCGGATGGCCATCTGGTGTGCCTTGACGTCCGCAAACCCTGATCCGCCAATTCCTGATAGAACATGACTGCCAGGGCGTGCCTCCTCACGTCATCACCGCATAATCCGGGCCGCGCATGAGCCAATACCTCGACACCCTCGTCTTCGGCGTCTATCTGTTAGTTGTCGCCACAGTCGGCATCCTCGCCTCGCGCAAGAAGGAGGAGAGTGACGACTACTTTCTGGCCAGCCGCAATCTGGTGTGGTGGATCATCGGCGGGTCGCTGATTGCGGCCAATATCTCCACCCATCATTTCATCGGCATGTCCGGGCGCGGCTTTGATATCGGCCTCGCCGTCGCCAGTTATGAATGGATGGCCGCCATCGCCCTGGTCCTCTATGGCAAGTTTTTCCTCCCCTACTACCTCAAGAGCAAGATCACCACCATGCCCGAGTTCCTCGAGCGGCGCTTCAGCGACAAGGTCCGGGTGGTCTATGCCGTCATCAGCCTGATTGGCTACATCGTCATCGAACTCGCCGTGGTGCTCTACACCGGTTCGCTCGCCATCGAATCCTTGTTCGGCCTGCCGCTCAACTGGGGACTCGTCATCCTCTGCGGCATCGGCGGCGGCTATGCCATTTATGGCGGCTTCAAGGCGATTGCTTACACCGACATCATCCAGGTCACGGTGTTGATTCTTGGCGGGCTCACCGTCATGTTGTTAGGCCTGCACAAAATGGGCGTGCTCCAACCGGAGTACGGGCCGTCGGTGATCGGCGGCTTCAAGGCGGTGCTCGCGGGCTCTCCCGAAAAATTCCACATGGTGCGCCCTGCCAACGACCCGGAGTTGCCGTGGCCCGGGGTGTTTTTCGGCGGCATGTGGCTGGCCAACATTTTCTACTGGGGTTGCAACCAGTTCATTACGCAACGCAGTCTGGCCGCCAAGAGTGTGTGGCACGGCCAAATGGGCGTGGTGTTCGCCGGTTTCCTCAAGCTGCTCGTGCCGTTTCTGGTGGTGCTGCCGGGCATCGTCGCCTTCCGCCTCTACAACCCGGATAATGGCTTGCTCAAGGCCGAGTGCGTGCTGCTGCAAGCCGACCTCGCCTTTCCCACCTTGGTCAAGCAACTCTTGCCCCACGGCCTCACCGGATTGGTGATGGCCGGCCTGATGGGTTGCGTCATGTCGCACGTCGCGTCAATGGTCTCGGCCAGTTCCTCAATCCTCACCTTTGACATCTATAAGAACTATGTGAAGCGCAATGCCACCGAGGACAACCTCGTGCGCTTCGGCCGCATCACTTCGATCCTCGTGCTGGTGGCGGCCACTTGCGTCAGCTTCTATCTGAAAGACCTCAAGGGCATCTTCATCTACATCCAGAAATACTGGTCGATCGCCTACCCGTCGGTGTGCGCGTTGTTCCTCGCGGGATTCTTCTACAAACGTGCCACGGCGCGCGGCGCCTTGATCGCCGTGATTGTCGGACCTCTGTGGGCGCTGGTGGTCACCTTGTTGGAAATGGCCAGGATGCTGCCGCAAATCCCAGGCCTCACCGTGTGGATGCCCCCCACCGCCGAGGCCGCGGGTTTCTGGTCGATTCCCTTCCTCAGCCGCGGGGCCATCGACTTCCTGTTTGCCTTCGCCATTCTCTGGTTCTTCCGCAACCGGGGGGCAATCGAGCCCCGTGCCATCATCGACCGCTCGTTTTCACCCGAGGTCCTGGCCGAAATGCGCGGCTTGCCCTTCTACCAACGCTTCAGCTTCTGGAGCTCCCTCCTGATTGCCTGCGTCGTGGCCCTTTACCTCCGGTTTTTCTGACGCACCGCCGGTCAGCGCGGCGCACACTTGATCATTGGTGGCCGTCACTGGCGGGAAGCGAATGCCGCAGCCATAGGAATAATTCGCAATCCATTGTTGACAATCAGGCGGTTTGGACTAGCTTCGCCTCGCTTTTAGACTGTCGACCGCTCCGTTGGTTCGGAAGCCCCCACAACCCCAATCCCCTTGATTTGTCATGACCTCCCGCATTCTTCCCAGCCTGGCAGCGCTTGCCAGCTTGCTGCTCGCTTCGTGTTATCCCTATCCGGAAAACCAGCCTCACAAGCCTAAAGCGGGCGACAAACCCAACCCGCCGCCCCTCACCCTGGCCGAACAAGCCAAGCTCCAGGACCAACAGGAAGCCCAGCTCAAAGCCGACGAGGAAAAACGCAAACAAGCTGAAGCCAACCCGCAGGCGCTCGATCAGCCCAAGGAAAACACCCTGCCCCCGGCTGACAAGGAGAAGAAAACGGATCCTCCGAAACGCGTCGACTACGACTTCGCCAAGAAGGCTCCGGGCAAGGAAGGCTTCGTCTTGAGCCCCTATAACAACAAGCTTATTGACGTCCGCGGCATCGCCAGCGGCACCCTCGTGCAGGACCCCACCTACCCGGCCGCTGAGAAAAAATATTTCCGCGTCCCCTAACTTCCGCGGCCATTCGACCCCTTGATCCCAGTTAGACCGACCGGGTCCGGAGTATGGACCCGGTTGTTTGTTTCGGATGTCAGACATTTTTCCACGCATTGCAATCCTCGGCGGTGGCCTGTTAGGCGGCTCGCTCGCCCTTGCGTTGGCATCGCTGGAAAAGCCCCCGCTGGTGCGGCTGTGGGCGCGGCGCACCGCGACACTGGAGGAGGCGCGCCGGCGCGGCATTGGCAATGTCAGCGACCACCTCGCGCTGGTGCTTGAGGGCGTGGATCTGGTGGTTCTGGCCGTGCCGGTGGGCAGCATGCCGGAGCTGGTCACGGCCGCCTTGGCGGCGGGACTTCCGGGCACTTGTCTGGTCACCGACGTCGGCAGCGTCAAACAGACCCCTCACCAGACACTCGCGCCATTGTTAGCGCCAAAGTCGATCGCCTTCATCGGCGGTCACCCGATGGCGGGTTCCGAGCGCGTCGGCATGGCCGCCGCTGATGCCCGTTTGTTTGAGGGCTCCGCCTGCCTGCTCACCAATGACGACGCGGCGCCCGCCGCACTGGCCGACGCCTTGGAGCAACTCTGGCAAAGCATCGGTTGTCAAACCACCTGGATGAGCGCAGCCGCTCACGATGCCTTGGTGGCCCGCATCAGCCACCTGCCGCACATCCTCGCGGCAAGCGGCGCCCGCACTTGCCTGCTAGACCCAAGCTTGGGGCGCTTTGGCGGCGGCGGCCTGCGTGACACCACCCGGGTGGCCTCCGGCAATCCGGATATGTGGGCGGAAATCCTCATTGAAAACCGGCACTCCATTGTGGGGCCCTTGCGCGAATCCCTCGCTGACCTCGAGGCCATCCTGGCCAGTCTGGAAGCTGGCGATGAGCCCCGGGCCCGCGCTTGGTTAGCCTCCGCCAAACAACGACGCGACCTCCTCATCCCTCCTCTCTAACATAGATCCCGCCTTTCCTCATGTCAGACTTCCGCGTCACTGCCATCCGCTCACTCCATGCCGAATTCTGCGTCCCGGGTGACAAGAGCATTTCCCATCGCGCCGCCATTTTGGGCGCACTCGCCAACGGCGTCTGCACCATCCGCAACTTCCTCCCCAGCGAGGACTGCCTCAACACCCTCTACGCCATGCAGGCCCTCGGCGCGCGTCACGACGTCCTTGCTGAACTCACCGGCTATGGGCCCACCCACCTCGTCATTTACGGCCAGGCGCGCCGACTCTGCCCCCCGTCCGTGCCCATCGATTGTGGCAATTCCGGCACCGGCATGCGGCTGCTGGCCGGGTTGTTAGCCGGGCAACCGTTTGACTCCGAGCTCTTCGGGGATGCCTCGCTGTCGTCGCGCCCGATGGGCCGCATCACCACGCCTCTGGGCGAAATGGGTGCACGCATCGACACCCGTGGCGCCAGGCCCGGCTGTGCCCCGCTCTTGATTCACGGCAGCCACCTCGCACCCATCACCTATCAAATGCCGGTGGCCAGCGCCCAGGTCAAAAGCGCCGTTCTGTTAGCCGGGCTGTTTGCCAGCGGCAGGACCACCGTCGTCCAACCGGCCACCACCCGCGACCACACCGAGCGCATGCTCGCCGCCTTCGGCGTCAGCACCCACCAGGATGGACTGGCGATTGCCATTGACGGCGGCCAGACGCCGCAAGCCTGCGAGTTCCACGTTCCGGGGGATATCTCAAGCGCCGCGTTCTGGCTGGTGGCCGCCGCCGCGCTGCCCGGTTCGCGCCTGCTCATCAAGGATGTGGGGATCAACCCCACGCGCACCGCCATTCTCCAAGTACTCGGCCGGATGGGCGCTCACCTGATAGAGACCGTCCACCACTCGGACGGCGAACCCATCGGCCATATTGAAATCCACGGGGCGGCCCTGACCGGCACCACCATCCTGCCCGCGGAAGTGCCTAATCTGATAGATGAAATCCCGGTCATCGCTGTCGCGGCGGCCCTCGCCTGCGGGCGCACCGTCATCCGCAACGCCCGCGAACTGCGCGTCAAGGAAACCGACCGCATCACCACCGTCGTCAACAACCTCAGGGCCATGGGCGCAGAGGTCATCGAATTTGAGGATGGCTTGGAAATCCAAGGCGGCCGCCCGCTCCACGGCGCGACTATTGATAGTTTTGGCGACCACCGCATTGCCATGGCCTTCGCCATTGCAGGCCTCTTTGCCGCCGGCGAAACCGTTATTTCCAATACCGAGTGCGTGAACACCTCCTACCCCGGCTTCGCCCATCACCTGCAAGCCATTCTTGAGCATCAATCCACCCCCGACGCTTTCATCCTGCCCACCCGTTCCAACCTGTGAGTCTGCCCCCTCCCCACTTTGCCATCGCCATTGACGGTCCTGCTGCCTCTGGCAAAAGCACACTCGCCTGCCAACTCGCCAGGCGCCTTGGTCTCATCATGGTCAATTCCGGTGCCATGTATCGCGCCGTCACCTGGCGCGTCCTCCACGACAACATCGATCCCAACGACTCGCCCGCCGTGCTCGCCCTGCTCAACCGGCTTGACCTCCAATGCGGCGACGATGGCTTCAGTTCCACAATCACCGTCAATGGCTGCGATCCAGGCGATGCCTTGCGCAGCGAGGCCGTCAATGCCAACGTCTCCGCCGTCGCCGCCATCCCGGAAGTCCGCGCCAGACTCGTCGCCCTCCAGCGCGACTACCTCAAGCGCACCAACATTGTGATGGAAGGCCGCGATATTGGGTCCGTCGTCTTCCCGGATACTCCCTATAAAATCTATGTCGATGCCGCGGAACATGTCCGCGCCGCCCGCCGCTCCCACATGGGTGAAATCGACTCGGTGGCCCGGCGCGATGCCGCCGACAGCCAGCGTGCCACCGCCCCGCTCGTCATTGCCGAGGGGGCCGTCATTCTGGACAACTCCCATCACACCATCGAAAGCGGCGTCCTCGCCGCCCTCGATATCCTCAAACAACAGGGCCTGCGGGCCTGACGGGCCGGTTATAGGTTATAGGTTATAGGTTATAGGTTATAGGTTATAGGTTATAGGTTATCAGTTATAGGTTATTGGAACATCCACCCCATCATCTCTGTCCTCTGACCTCTGTCCTCTGTCCTCTGTCCTCTGACCTCTGTCCTCTGACCTCTGTCCTCTGACCTCTGTCCTCTGATAACCGATAACTGATAACTAATAACCGCCGCGCAGCGGCTCTCCCATGACATGGATCTACTGGTTTGGATGGATGACGTTAGGTTCCGCCTTTCGCGCTTTTTACGGGCTGCGCATTGAGGGCCGCGAGCATCTGGTGACGGAGGGCGCCGTGTTGGTGGCCTCCAACCACCAGAGCTACATGGACCCGCCGCTGCTGGCCAACCTGTATGACACGCCGATGTTTTTCATGGCCCGCAAAACCCTCTTCCGCGGGTTCTGCAACTGGCTTTACCGCCAATGGAATGCCTTCCCCGTGGATCAGGAAAACCCGGACTTGGCCGCCCTCAAGCACATCATCCGCCTGCTCAAACAAGGTGAGCGGGTGGCCATTTTCCCGGAAGGTGCGCGCACATCCGATGGCGGTCTTGCCGAGGCCGCGCCGGGCGTGGGCTTCGTCGCCGCCAAGTCCGGCGCGCTGATCCAACCCGTGCGCATCCGCGGCGCGTATGAAGCGTTGCCGCGCGGCACCACCTTCCTGCGGGCCTCGCGCATCAGCATCACCATCGGCCCCGCCATCCGTCTCAGCCCGGCCGAACTCAAGCTCGCATCGGCCAAGGGCGGTTACGATCTGTTGGCCAGGCGCATCATGGCCGCCATCGCCGCACTCTGATAGAGATCAGGCGTAAAAGCCGCATTCGTAAGCGGTGTCGAACAACGCCAGGATGTTTTCCGGCGGCACTTCGCCTTGGATGTTGTGGCAATTATTGAAAATGTACCCCCCGCCGGGCATGAGGGCCTGCACGTTATGACGGACGTCGGCGGCGACTTCCTGTGGCGTGCCCCGCGGCAGGATGTGCTGTGCATCCACGCCTCCTCCCCAGAACGCGAGTTGTTTGCCGAAGCGCCGTTTCAGTTCGTCCGGGTCCATGCCGCGCGCGCTGAGTTGCACGGGATTGAGGATCTGTGCGCCATTGTCAATGAGCTCAGGGATGAAATCCACGCAGGACCCGCAGGTGTGGTACCAGATTTTGGCTTGGGTGCGCGACCGGATATACTGGACCAGGCGTTTGTGCCGCGGCTTGACGATGCGGCGGTAAATCTCCGGATTGAACAACGGACCGTTCTGGCCCGCGAGATCATCGCCGATCATGATCACATCGACCACGTCGCCCACTTCGTCGAGGAACACGCGGAACCAATCCATCCAGAACTTGAGCGTCTGGTCGAGCATCGCCTCACAAAACTCCGGCTCTCCCAACAAATCGCAGAACCATTGCTCGAGGCCGCGCATATACCAGCATATTTCATAAACGACGCCGGAGATGCCGCTGACCACCGCGTAGGGCGTATCCTTCTTCAGGGCCAGGGCCCGCTCACGCAACCCGGCAAAGCGGCCCGCGTCGTCGCCCTTGGGCCACGCGTAATCCTTGATATCGCCTAGACTCGCATTGGCCAGTGGATGGAGGGTGATGTCCATGTAATGGGGCGTTTCTTCAGGCATCGACCAACGGATGCCAAATTCATCGGTGAGATCCTGCCACGCCTGTCCGTCGCGGGTGGCCCGGACCATGCCGCCCTGCCAACCGGCCGCAGCACCGGCACGTATGTAGCGCGTGTCCACGTGCAGCCTTTCCAAGACTTGCTCGCAGGGCACCGCGAGCTGCTGCACCGCGTCCATAATGCGCAGTTCATCGGTGATGCCAAGGTGCCTAACAAGGTTGAGGTAGGCGTTTTTGTGGATCCCGGTCTGGTTGCCGCCCAGATCGATTGGCACGCGATCCGGAATTTGGTGATTGAGCGCGGTGAGCACGCGTTCCCGGGAGGTCATGGTTTCCAACTTGGACATGGGCGGTATGTTCGGTTCGTGGGGAATCAGTTTCCCGCTCACTCTACCCAGCCGCTCCTGCTTGCCAAGAAGATTAATGGAATTTTCACGGGGCCTCTGCAGCCCCTTTGGACGGGACGGACCTCCCGCGGCCAACGCATGAGGCCTCCATGCGACGCCTGTCCAATCATGCCTTCCGCCAACAATCGCGTTCATGGATGGCAGTTTCGGGATTGTGGATCATAAAGACCTAATTCCATCTTGATTTGTTCTATTGAACATGTATGTTCCACCATGATCACGCCATCAGACATCCCGTCGGACGGTCAGCCAGACGCCCCGGCCCGCCTACGTTTCCTCCAGCGCCTCGTCGCGCTCTCCATCAAGCCCGCCGCCCGCGGGTATTTCGTCCAATGGGCCGAGGCATGGACCAAGGCCCGTGGCCATCGTTCCGCCGCCGCCACCACCGCCTTCTTCGACGCCCTTGGCCGATCCACCCACCTCTACGACTGGCAATTCCGTCAGGCCGTGGATGCCGTGCGCATTCTGGCCCTTGAGATCCTCACTCTCCCGTGGGCCTCTACCTTTGATTGGCGGGGCCTTGCCGACCAAGCGTGGTCCTTGGAGCCCGACCATCGCACGCATGGTCGCGAAAGCATCAAGGTTGGAGCCCTGCCTCCAGATGCCCGCAGCGTCCTGTCCCGCAATGGCGACTCCCTGCCTGACGCGTCTCGCGCCGTGCTCCCAAGTAGCTGTGGCGTCCCGCCGCAGGCCCTGCCAAGTGCGTCTCGCGCCGCTCTTCCCTCTCAGCCTATCCAAGACCCTTCCGTCCCCTTGCCAGAGATCAACACCGAAGTCGCCCGCATCGTTGAAGCCCTCCGCCGCGCCATCCGCCTTGAAGGTCTCGCCTACGCCACCGAGCAAACTTATGTATATTGGAACATCCGCTTTACCCGCTTTTGTTTGACGAAGCTCAAACAGGCCCCGCAGGACGCTGGCCCTCCAGCCATCACTGCCTACCTCGACTCTCTGGCGCTGGAGTGCAACGTCTCGACTGCGACACAGAAACAGGCGCTCAATGCCATGGTCTTCCTCACTCGGCGCGTTTTCGGCATCGAGGATTTCACCATCGAGACGCCGCACCACTGCTACACCTACCGCCGACCACCGGTCGTGCTCTCGCGCCGGGAAGTTGCCGCCATCCTTGCCCATCTGGAAGACCCGTGGAAACTCGCTGCTCAGCTCATGTTTGGTTCTGGTTTGCGACTGATGGAATGCCTCCGCCTCCGCGCCAAGGATCTTGATTTCGACCAAGGCACCATCACCGTTCACGACGGCAAGGGCGGCAAGCACCGGGTCGTCCCGCTGCCGGTGGCGCTTGAAGAACGCCTCAAGGACCATCTCGCTAAGGCCCGGAGCAAACACCTCAAGGATCTGGCCGTTGGTGCCGGTGAGGTCCACATGCCGGAATCCTTGTTGCGCAAATGGCCCAGTGCTTCCCGCGAATGGTCTTGGCAATACATCTTCGCCTCCGCCACCCTCTGTCCACACCCACAGACCGGACGCGTCGCCCGCCATCACCTCCATGAGGCATCCATGCAACGCCAGTTCAAGGACGCCGTCGCCAAGACCGATATCGCCAAGCGGGCCACCTGTCATACGCTCCGCCACTCGTTCGCTTCGTGCTTGCTTCAAAGCGGCACCGACATCCGCACCGTTCAGGATCTTCTCGGACATGCCGACGTCTCCACCACCATGATCTACCTCCATGTCATCAAACGTCCGGGTGCCGGCGGCCCCAGTCCCCTCGATATCCCCTGATTTCCCAGGATTGCCCCTGTTTCCCAGCCATAGTCGTCCGTTCTCCTCACTTTTGTCTTGGCATGCCCTCCCCAACCGATTTAATCAGGTTGTTGGGCGGACGCCGGAATTCCTTACACATCCGGGCGGCATTTGCCCCTATTATACCGCACGCAGTATAATAGGGACAAATACCGCATGTCGTTCAATAAAACTGTTAGGCAAATGAAAAGAATACAATGAAGTCCATCGCATGCGTTGTTGCCCTATCGGTTGTTGGATCGCCAGCTTTTGCTGAGACAGACGCCCAGCCCCACACATCACCGAATGGGAAGGTCTCGATAATCAACATTGGTGACACGGCGCAACCTGATCACTATTTTCAGATCCGCTCTGATGATGGACATGTTCTTATCTCCTCCAACGCCTACCAGGGACTCACGGCAGGATCCTTTGCGATGGCGATCCGTTGGAGCCAAGATAGTCACTTTGTGGCATTCAGCGTCCAGACAAGCGGCCCCTATGTTCGAGACACCTTCATATATTCCACCCTGACGAACTCCATTCTCATGCTGCCTACCGAGGATGATGACCACCAGACGACACCTATTCGTTGGCACACAGCCAATATGCTGGTTATCGAGACCAGATCTCCAATTGGTGGCAAGGCTGACCACGACACATACAGCTATCGCCGTACTATTCGACTCACTGATCCTCCGATTCACCATGAAACCGTCTACACAACGAAACCCGTCCGCCGGTAACGAAGAGCCTAACAAGACATGGCTGGACAACCGGCGTTAAGCATTTCGACATCATGACAAATTCCTTGCAAAGTCCGCCGGTGCCAGCATATTGGCGTTAGCTGCCTATGCGCATGAGATTGCTTTGCAAAGTCGATCCTCCAACTAGAAAGAGATAAGAACATGGAACTGTCATTGCACACCTTGGCCGTCTCCGGGATGTTGACGCATGCCGCTCTAGCTGGGGGCTTGATCGAACAATTGCCCGCTGACGGCAGTTGGGCCAGATTCGACATGATCCCCTCCGACTCCCACTTCGGGTCCAAACCAGCGCCTGAACCGGAAGTTCTAACGGTAAGTTCGGTTGGTGTGGTGACTGTGGGCGGAGAAAAGTGTCGCTGGATTGAACTCAAAATAGTTCCGAAAGCGCATGAAGACAGCCCGAGATTTGTGAAGTATCTCGTGCCCGAGCAGTATCTCACCGCGAAAGAGGATCCGATGTGCCACGTCCTTAAGTTGGGACAAATGGATGGGGTGAGGTTTGGGCCTAATAACACGATGGTGGAGGCGGTTTGGACCGACAAGCCGGACTTTCGGAAGGTGCCTTATCATATGTTCTTGTGCAGTCCCCTAACCAATGCTGTGAGCCTGCCGAATGTTACGGTTGGAACTAAGCTCGGCAAATTGGACTGCTCTGTCGTGACCGGACGCTATGAATACGATGGAAACGACATTCTAGCTTTTCGAGGCACATTCGTAAATCAATTGCACAAAGAGGCCCCGTTCGGAGTGGTGGCCATGCGCGTAACGGTCGAGACGATGCAAGATGGACTCAGTTATGAACATACGACATGGTCCCTCAGTTGGATCGATACTGGCACCAATGCCAAATCCGAAGTGCCCAATCCACCTTGATGTCCATGCTTAAGCAATATTCAAAGATAGCTAACAAGACATCGCTGCCGACCGGCATGAACCCAACAACATCAACCCCAGCCGCCCTGCCATGACCCGGCGGCAGGACATCAGCGTTGGGCGGAAATAATTACGTTTCGCATAATTCCGCTTGACGTAATACGAGGCGGTGGTATTTTCGCCCGGTGATCGAAAGTTTCGGCGATTCAGCGACGGAGAGCATCTACCGCGGCTTGCGGGTCCGAGGCCTGCCTGGGGATATCCAGGAGCGGGCCCGGCGCAAGCTGCGCATGATCAATCAAGCGCGAATCGTTAAGGATCTTCAGATTCCCCCAGGCAACCGACTTGAACAGTTGAAGGGGAATCTGGCTGGGTTCTGGAGCATTCGAATCAACCAGCAATGGAGGGTTGTTTTCCGATGGGAAGATGGCTCGAAGCACGAAGTGAGGATTATTGATTACCATTAATATTATGAGCGCAACCAAATACCTGCCACTGATTCATCCGGGTGAGATCCTACTCGAGGAATTCATCAAGCCGATGGGGCTGAGCCTTGCATTGGTCTCCCGCTCTACCGGAATTCCAGCGTCACGTCTTACCGAGATCACGAAGTGCAGGCGCAGCTTGACCGCCGAGACGGCATTGCGACTGGCGAAATTCTTCGGCACCTCCGCAGGGTTCTGGGTCGGGCTGCAATCTGAACACGACCTTGAAGTGGCCGAAAGAGCCGT
>CAIKDP010000074.1 GCA_903826205.1 Akkermansiaceae bacterium | reverse complement strand
TGGTTGACGCCGCGCCCCGGCCAAGATGCCGACACATGTTGCAATTCAACCGGGGCGACTCTATCCGCAGCCAGGCTACACCGTCCAGATCGACAAGGAGGGCAAGTGGACATCCACGCTCATATTCCTCTGCCACCGCACATCGGCCGTCGCCCTGACACCGCGTCCCGGCGCTCCCCATCCTGAAATCGGCTTCATCGTTGTTTCACAGGTGACCGTTACCTTCAACGAGGGCGACCTTGCGGAAATCGTCTGCCAATACGCCGGTGTCGAGGAGAAGGATGACGAAAAGGAGAACGCTCAATTCTCGATGGGCCTTTCTCTTAGCGAGGAGCCGTTGCTCAGCCACATCCGCTACAAGGACTTGCCCGTCAAGGAGCGCGAATATCTCAAGCTGATAGCATCCGGCAAGGACAAGGACGACCAGGGCAACAAACTGCGCGACAAGGTGACGAGCGACAGGGGCAAGGAGGCGCTGGCAAAGATCGACCGCGGGCAGACGAGCTATTACTCGCCCCGCGTGACATGGCGCGAAAGCTGGGTGCGCAATCGCCCGGTTGAAGCGGAGGAACTCAACAAGATCGGCAAAATCGACACGCCCGAGGGGCCTGCGCCCGCCCTGGCTGACACCCGCAACTGGCTGCGCAACGGCTGCACCCAGAATCAGGACGGCAAGGCGTTCCGCCTCGAATTGGAATGGCTCGCCAGCGTGCGCGAAGGCTGGGATTCACAAATCTACGCACACACCTAACAATGAGGCTGCCACTCAAAAAGAAACCCGGCGACCCGGTGCTGGCGACCGACTGGAACCTGTTGCTCGATGCGATAGAAGCCCGCACCCCGCGCCCCGGCTACGGTCTCCAGTTCATCTCATCGTCCGGGGGATTTTCCTATTCGTCGCCACCGCCCGCCGTCGAGCGTGACCGGGGGCAGCCGCCATTCTCGGTCATTGCCATTGAAGCGGACGGCAGCCGCTACAAGGTCACGATCAAGGAAGGCTGGGTGATAGACCGCAGGCCGAAAACCGCCGATCACCCACACGTCAAGTTCACCATGCCAGCCTCTAACGAAGTGCCATTGGACACCAGACCGCGGCCGCAAATCTCCATGTCGATTTACGACATCCTCTGGTGCCGCTACCGCACAGACAAGGCCGGACTCGTCACCGGCACGCCCGAGATCATTGTCGATTCCGGCGACAAGGACGGCGTTCACTATTGGCCCAAAGACCCGGAGGGCTACGGCGGCGAAGGCGACTACTATGTGAAGTTGTTCAAGCTGGAACTGGACGACGATGGATTCCCCAAGGTGATTGTCTATCAGCAAAGCGACATCGAACACTACGCGCAGCTCTGGACCGGCGAGAACGTCGGCGGTGGGGCAGGCATCTACAGGAAGCACGACGAGGACGAGAACATTTACAAGTTCCGCTCGGTGGACGGGCGGGGCGGCTACACCGGCGACAGCCCCAATACAGGCACCACCGCGCAAATCAAAGTTGTGACCGACGGCGACATGGTGCGGGTGCTGGGCAATGGCAAAAAGGGGTCGCTCTGGTATCGGGGGATTGGATACCCAAGCGATGCCGTCAAGATTTTGGAATGGGACGACGGCCTGGTGACAAGCACCGGCGATTGGCTGTTGACCCAAGGCTGGGAGGGATACGGGCTAACCGAATACACGATTTGAGCCGGCCGCCACCCGTGCCTGTTTGACGACAGGTTGACAGCCAGACCGGAAGCGTGAAGCTCTATGTTGACCTTGAAACCCTTGAACTGATTGAAGGCATCGGATTCCGCAATCCGGTCACCTCGCTGCGCTTCAAACGCGGTGACGCGGCGAAATTGGAGGTCGCGTTCCTTGCCAACGGGTCCACTCCAAGCAGCATCGGTAATCCAGCCACCCTGGAGATTCATTTCGGGGCCAAGCCGCGGGGCCGGTTTGACGTCGGCTATCTCGTCCACACCGCCGACTGGACGATGCCCGACCCGGAAGCGACGAGTCCGGTCTATCAATGTTCGCCCAGCTTCAACACGGTGGAACTTGACTCGGCGTTGCAAGTCGGGTCATCCACCGGCACCGAGCTATCCGAAATCACGCTCATGGGTGAAATCACTTGGCGCGAGGGTGCCGGGTCGCCCACGTCCACGCGCACCTTCATCGTCGTGGTTGAAAATGACGTGAACCGTGGCACCGAGGGTGTGCCGGAAAGCGCAGACCCTGCTTATCCAGCGCCGCAGGATGTGGCCACCAATGCCGCCCTGGCTGCCGCCGTCGCCGCGGTCCACAGCGGCCCGCCCTTTGCCACCGGCCTGACGGCGGTGGCGGGCGACATCAGCGTGGATGCCGCTAACGGGACATTCCAGATGGTGACCCTGACCGGATCAACCATGAACCGCCTCCTGAACGTCCCCGTCAACGGCACGGTTGGCATGCGGTTTGAGTTGTGGATTCACTCGACCACGGGAAACGCCCGGACACTCAACTTCCATGCCAGCATCCTCAAGCCGTCCACTGGTGGCCCGTCGCTACCGGTGACCTTGGTCCAGGGCGCAACCCATGTGGTCGTGCTGCGCCACAACGGCACCAACTGGATTTTGGGTGATGTCACCGACGAACTCGGCTTCACCACGGTCGGCAGGGCGATTGCCTCGGTTGCCAACCCGTCGCTCATCCGCTTTTTGCGGGTCAACGCCGACAACACCGTGAGCCTGCTTTCGGATGCCGACATGCTCACGGCGTTGGGCGCCGCACCCAGGCTGGTACGCAAGACATCAAGTTTCACGGCGGCGGCAGGCTACGACTACAAGACGGAAGGAACCGCAATCACAGTGTTCGACCCCACCGGATCGGCCGGCGACTCCTACACGGTCACGGTCGTGACGGGCTATGCCATGGTCGGCACCGACACCTACTATCCGTCAGCGCTCACGATCATCCGATACTACGATTCAATCGCGTCTTCGTGGAAAACGCTCGTCTCGCCATCCGCGTTGGTCCGGACGTCCACCTTCACCGCGAGTGTGGGCGGCAACTACAAGACGGCAGGGACCAGCATCTCGGTATCTGACCCCACGGGCATGACCACCGGGGATCTCTACACGGTGTTGGTTCTAACGGGATACATCAGCATCAACGGCACCTACTACTATGCGTCCGCGATTCCGGTCGTTCGTTATTACGACACGACCTCGTATATGTGGAAAACCCTGACGCCTCCCGGCGCATGGACTAACAAGTCATCCAGCTTCACCGCGAGCGTGGGCGGTGCCTACATGATCGACGGCAACTCGATGCCCTCCATCAGTGATCCGTCCGGAGCGACGTCTGGCGACACCTGGTGCTTCATGGTGCCAAAGGGCTCTGCCTATGTGACGGGCAGTTCCGTCACCCATTACGCGAGCACGAAGGTCATCACGCGTCGCTATGACGGGTCGAACTGGCGTTACGGCACCGAAAATTCAGACCCGTCCTATGAGTCCAGCAGCTATCTTTCCCTGTCACTCAGCCACGTTGGCCGATACGTCCTGTTGCAATACTCGGGGTCAACCATGATTTACGTCCCGAACGACACCTCCACCTATTGGCCCGATGGGACTGAAATCCGCTTCCGCGTCTGCCAGTCGGGTTACACCCACAGGGGCGTGTTGCCGGTCGCGTAGCCTTTCCTCGCTATACTCGCGGAAGTCGACTGCGCAGGGGGCGGGGAAGCAGTCAGCTGGCGCACCCAGTGGTTGTTCCAATGGAGGAGT
>CAIKDP010000073.1 GCA_903826205.1 Akkermansiaceae bacterium | reverse complement strand
GGTGCGGATGCTTGGTGCAACTCTGCTCATGAGCCGCCCTACCGCACGACAACACGAACCGAAGCGAAGCGGAGATAGCCAGCCATAGGCTGCCCGGAGGGCGAGCGCAGCGAGGCAATGACGCCGCTCCTCAAGCGTGGCACTTTCGGAGTCAAGCGAGTTGGGGGGCTCACCAACAGGACTACCGCACAGTACCGTACAAGGTAAACCCGGTGGAGTGGCCGATGCGAATATCCAACAACTGACCGGTAAGGCGCGCGGCCTCCCCATCAAAGACCACCACCTTGTTTTGCGAGGTGCGCCCGGTGAGACGCGCTGCATTGGTCTTGGACGGACCTTCGCACAACACCTGCTGGCAGGTGCCCACCAAGGCCTGGTTTTTCTCGATGGCAATGCGATTGACTGATTCTAGCAATATTTGATTGCGCTCCTCCTTGACCTGTTCGGGGAGCTGCCCGGGCATTTCCGCCGCCAAGGTGTGGCGGCGCTTCGAATAGCGGAAAACAAAGGCGTTGTCGAAACGCAAGCGCTCCACGGCGTCCACACTGGCTTGAAAGTCCGCCGCGGATTCGCCGGGGAAGCCGACGATGACGTCGGTGGTGATGGCCAAGTCCGGGCGGGCGGCTTGCATGGCCTCGCAAATCGCGATGAATTTTCCGCTCTTGTAGGGTCGCCGCATCGCCTCGAGGATGCGATCCGACCCGCTTTGCATCGGGAAATGAATGTGCGAGCAGAGTTTGGGAAGACGGGTGAAAGCCCTAACCAAATCCTCGCGGTAGCCGATCGGATGCGGCGAGGTGAAACGGATGCGCTCGATGCCATCAATTTCATGCACGGCTTCCAGCAGTTGCACAAACGGCGATTTGCCATCCACCCTGGCAAACTCGGTGCGTCCGTAGAGATTGACGATCTGTCCTAACAAGGTGACTTCCCTCACGCCTTGTGCGGCGAGTTGACGGACCTCCCCGACGATCTCGGGGATCGGCCGGCCCCGCTCTTTGCCACGGGTGTCCGGCACAATGCAGAACGAACAACGCATGTTGCAACCCTGCATGATGGACACAAAGGCGGACGCCTCACGCAGCTTGGGCAAATGATCGCGGATCGTGTTTTGCGAACCCTCCTCTTCGGCGATGTCGCACACCGTCGCTCCCTTGAATGAGAGCGCGGGATCGTCCATCCGCGCTTCCAAACGCCGCCGGAGGATGGCCTCGACGTATTCGTAGGCCTTGTGATATTTCTGCGTGCCAAGCACCAGATCCAGATGCGGCAGCTTCGCAAAAAGCTCTGCGCCGCGCGATTGCGCCATGCACCCCATGAATCCATACACAACGTGCGGTCGGTGGCGGTGAGGGGCGGTCATCATGCCCATTTTGCCGAGGGCCTTTTGCTCGGCCTGGTCGCGTACCGAGCAGGTGTTGATGAGAACAACATCGGCCTCGGCCTCGTGCGCCGTCACCGTGTAGCCGCCTTCGATGAACATGCCAACGACCTGCTCGGAGTCGCGCTCGTTCATCTGGCAGCCGTAGGTTCTGACGTGGACCTTGGGCATCAGGAGGAAAAAGGCTGAAATCCGAAAAGGGCCTAACCGCGGCGAGCCAGTTACCAACGCTGAACTGATGCCCGGCCCACCGTCCGGAACCCTCAGGCGAGGGTGAGACGGGAATCCGTGTTGATTTTATCCGTCAGGTCCGGCCAACCGCCGGGAACCTGCAGGTTGAAGCAATGCAGGTAGAGCGTGAGCAACTTCGGCTCAAACAGCCCGAGCAAGCGGTCAATCGTCTCCGCCAAACGCTCGGGATCGAGTTTCTTGGGCAAATCGCCCACCACCGAACCCTTGCCATCGTGAGGAATGCCCATGCCGTCGCAAAACATCCCGAGCAACGATTGCTGTCCAGCCATCAGGTAGGCCTGCATCAGATGCTCGCCGACCGTTTCGCAGGCATTGATTTTCAGCGTTTTGTGAATCCATGCATACTGCTCGGGCAGGGTTTTTTTCTGAATGTAAACGGGGCGCAATTTGCGATTGCCGGCAAGGGTGGCGACCGCGGTTTTGTAAACGTTGCGGTCGTTGGCACGGAACCAATCGAGCATTTGCGTTACAATGGCGGGGTCAACAGCAGCGTAAATTTCGTGGGCTTTCACGGTGGGGAAATAGGTAAGAGACGCAGTGAAGCGGTGGAATCGTCCCCTGACAAGACTGAAGACGCAGATGGTCAATGTTTTTCCCAGAGAAGGAAAGGGACTTGCTCAGTCCCATGTCGCGATGGCGACGGCCCTTGGCATGCCCCTTTCCTGGCGCGCGCGGCGCAAAACGCCAATCACCGGAGGAATTGGCGCAATTATTGCTATGAACGCCAGTGACGGCATGCTACAAGCATACCCTATCCTCCTCCAATTCAACCCGCCATTTGCCATGAAAAAGAACACCGAGAGTCATCCTGCGTCCAAGTCCGCCGCCAAGTCCGCCGCCAAGTCCGCCGCCAAGTCCGCCGCCAAGTCAACCGCCAAGACCACCACCAAGACCACCACCAAGACCACCGCCAAGACCACCGCCAAGACCACCGCCAAGACCACCACCAAGTCCGCCGCCACGAAAGCCGCCAAGTCCCCCACGAAAGCCGCCAAGTCCCCCACGAAAGCCGCCAAGTCCGCGGTTTCTGCTGGAAAAAAAGCCGCTGGCACAGCCAAGCCGCTTGCCACCGTCATTTCGGCTAAAACCGACTTAGGCCATGGCAATCACCTCTACCTCCGGGGAGCTGGGCCCGGCCTGAGTTGGGAGCGCGGTCTGGCAATGGAATGTAGCGACTCCGGTCTGTGGACGCTGCGGATCAACGACGCGACGCTGTCCATCCCCTTCAAAGTTCTCATCAACGACGTCTCATGGTGCACGGGGGATGATTATGTCGCCGATCCCGGCGCGAGCATCACCGTCGTCCCGACCTTCTGAGGACCCTCTTCGGGCCGTCTTCACAAAGGAATTGCCAGTGCCTCAGTGGATTTATTTGCTCCACCAGGCGCGGTCGGACTTTTTTTCCATGCTCTCCACGCAATGCTTGCGGTTGCGGGGCGGGTCGGCTAGCCATACACATGCTTGACGAAGTTCGCGCCCTGTTGATTCTGCAAGATCGTGACCGCCGCCTGATGGCGCTGGCCAAAGATCTTGAAAAACTCCCCGTCGACGAGGCCCGGGCAAAATCCAAACTCGCCGGCGATGAGGCCGCCGTGGCCAAAGCCCACGACGCCTTGCTGGCCGCCGAATTAAAGGTGAAAAAGATCGAACTGGATACGGAGACGCGCCGCACCACCATCAAACGCCTCAAGGTCCAACAATTCGAGACCCGCAAGAACGACGAATACCAAGCGTTCAACCACGAAATTGCCCGCTACGACAAGGAAATCGACGGCTTTGAAACGCTTGAATTGGAGGCCATGGAGGCCGTGGACCGATGCCGGGAAGCGCTCAATGCCGCCAAGGCCGCCTTCGCTCACACCCAAAAGCTCATCAGCGAGGACCTTGCCTCCATCGCCCAACGCCAACAACGGATGCAGGCCGAACACACCGAAGTCGCCGCCGAACGCGCCACGCTCGCCACGCGGGTTCCAGGCACCGTTTTTCCACTTTACGAACGTCTCATGCGCACCAAGGCCGGCCTCGCCGTGGCACCCATGGCCGAAGGCCGCTGCGGAGGCTGCCATATGAAAGTGATCGCATCCACGGCGATCAACGCCCAGGCCGCCCTGCAAATCACCCAGTGCGAGAATTGCGGCCGCATCCTCTACGTGACCGATTAGCACCGCCTTGGCTCAAACCTGGCTCATCCCAAACCGCCGCGCCAGTTCCTTCATCCCAAACTCCGTTAGCGTGGGCCGCCCGTCCGGAGTGCAATACGGCAACTCACAGGCAAACAACTCCGCCAGCAAGCGCTCGCATTCCGCCTGCTTGGGCGATACCAGAGCCGCCGCACGTTTGGCTAACAAACGCGCCAGCCGCTCAAAGGCAAAGCGGGCACCCGGCGCGGATTCATGCAGCAATTCGTCCATCAAGGCACCCAGAAATGGCCGCGGATCATCGACCGGCAGGCACGCCGGCAGACACCGCACTTGCAGGGTATTGCCGCCAAATGCCTCCACCTCGATCCCGGCCTCCGCCAGCGCCAGCCGCTCCCGCAACACCAGGTCCAAATCCCGCGGATCCAGCTCTAGCAACACAGGCACCAGCAGGCTTTGCGTTTCCAGCCCGCCGGAATGCTGCCGCAGCAGTTGTTCATAATACACCCGCTCCCGCCCCGCCTTCGGATCAAACACCACCAAGCCATCCTCACTCTCCATCACCACCAGGCGTTGGTGCAACATGCCCATGATCCGAAACACCGGCTGCCGACCCACCAGCGGAATCGCTTCCACTGCCACCCCGCCCGCACCTGTCTCGTCGCTTGAAATTTCCGGCCGCCGTGACAGGCCTGGCTGCACCGCCCGACTCTGGAATGGCGGCGGCCCTTCGCCTTGTGGCGGCGGTCTGTGACCACCGTCTGGTGACTCACCCGTTAGAACATCCCGCGTTGGCACCACCCTTTTGACCGGCGGCGGCGCGGGTGGCTTCAGCCCGGCTAGCACCGCCTCCAAGATGGTTTCCCGCACTTCGATCGGCCGGTGAAAGCGCACCTCGCGTTTGGCCGGGTGCACATTCACATCCACCAGCGCCGGCTCCAGATCGATCCACAGCCAGGCCGCAGGAAACATCCCGTCGGCCAACGCCCCGCGAAACCCCTCGGCCAAGGCCCGCGAAATCACGGCATCTTCCACTGGCCGGCCGTTCAAAATCACGATTTGATGACGCCGTCCCTTGCGGGCATGGGCTGCGGGCAAAACAAAACCCTCCACCGAGATGCCGTTGCCATGGGTGACCGGCAAGGTGATCAATTCCCTGGCCAACTCCGGACCTAACAACTGCCGCACCCGGTCCACGGCCCGTGCCACCGGCGCCAGATCAAACACCTCCCGGTCGTCCCGCCGCAGGCGGAAGCGAATGTGCGGCGCCCCCAGCGCATGCAAACGCAACTGGTGCTCGACGTGCGCCGCCTCCGTCGATTCCGCGCGCATGAATTTGCGGCGGGCCGGCATGTTGAAAAACAACGCCTTGGCTTCGATCACCGTGCCCGGCGCGCAACCCGCTTCCCTCACATCGCAGAATTTCCCGCCCTCCACCAAAATTTCCGTCCCCGCCACCGCCACCGCCTCCCGCGTGACCATTCGAAACCTCGACACGCTCGCAATGCTCGGCACGGCTTCCCCGCGAAATCCCAGGGTGCGGATCGCTGCCAAATCCCCGGCGTTGCGCAGTTTGCTGGTCGCGTGACGCTCCAACGAAAGCAGCGCGTCTTCGCGCGACATGCCGCAGCCATCGTCGCTCACGCGGATCAGGGCCGACCCGCCGCGATCGACGTCGACGCGGATTTCGCCGGCGCCGGCATCAATGCTGTTTTCCACCAACTCCTTGACCACCGAGGCCGGACGTTCCACCACCTCCCCGGCCGCCACTTGGCTGGCCAGAATGTCAGAGAGCACCCGGATTTTCGACATCGCCCCGCCAACCTAGCCTCCTCCCGCCAGTTTTCCAACCCCAATCCGTCAACAATATAATGTCTGGCATTATATGTTGAACTGGCAATATCACTCTGCGTCCTCGGACGGAGTGGAAAAAGGTCCCGGCCCTGACCTCTATTCCAGTTGGGCCTTACTCACCGGCGGGCTTGTCGGCGGGCTTGTCTTCCACGGGCATCGGGGGGATGGCGATGGGAGGAGTGAAGGTTTCGATGGGCTTGGTGGCGGCGGGCGGAGCGCCGGGCTGGGGCATGCCAGTGGCAGGCGGGGGGGTGACAGGGGCGTCTTTCTTGAGCAAGGCGGAGCGCTCCTTGAGCAAGGCGTCGACGGTGAATTTGCTGACTTCGAAGGTGCGGCCGGCGAGGGCTTTTTCCTTATCCAAGCGCTGGGTGAGGATCTTGAGACGGTCGGTGAAGGCGCTGTCCTTGGTCTTGGCGTCCTCGGATTTCTCGCCTTCGGCTTTCTTGCGCTCCTTCGGCAACTCCGCGGTCACAGCCACGGTGAGCGCGTAATTGTCGGTGGCAGGCGGGGTTGGGCTGGCCGGGTTGGGAGCCGGCGGCGGCGTGGTCGCGGGCTTGAGCGGTGTGAATGTTAGAGTGTAGGTGAACCCTTCGATGGTCTCGATGGTGGCGATGCGCTTGCCGGTGGGTTGGAGGCGTTCGGCAGTGCTGGCGGCGGAAATCACGTCGTCAAAGCGGGCGTAGGAGAACAAGGATTTGAGCGGGTCGGTGGCGGCGGTATCGAGGGTTTCGCCGGCGGCGGCAGCCACAAGAGCAAAGGGGCCGTCTTCGGTGTCGCGGGTGAGTTTCCAAGCGAGGTCGGTCTTGTCCGGCTGGGTGACGGCGACGGACTTGATTTTTTCGACCTGGGTGAAGCCCTCGGCGAGCCAGCGTTTGGGATCGTCGCTGAGGGAGGCGAATCCTTCATTGACGCGATAGATGCTGTTGCTGTCCTTGTGGTTGCGGATGAAGCGTCCGTTAGGTGCGCCACCGTAGGGGGATGCGGCGTTTTCGGCGGCGACACGGCGGTCGATGGAAACCTTGGCGAGTTCATCGCCCTTGGCATTTTTGAACACGGCTGTCAGGCCGCGTTTTTCCGCGGTGGTGGCGGCTTCATCGAGGCCAAAGCGCGGGGCAAACGAGGGGCCGGCTTGGATTCCCTGAGTGACCTTGAGGTCCTCGAGCGTGCGGATGAATTCATTGACCATGTTGACGTTGGCTGGATAGTCATCGCGCTGGGTGACGATCCATAGGCCGTCCTTTTTGACGAGGTTGGTGACATTGCCGATGCCTTGGATATCGATACCGGCGACCTCGGTCGCGGGGAAGGCTACGAACAACGTTTGTCCGGCGCTGCGGGCGGTGGTGGTAGCGGTGGCTTGTTTCTGGCCGCACTTGACGTAGGCGACGGCGCCGCCGAGGGCGATGGCAATGAGCCAGAGGAAGATCACTTGGCGTTTGTTCATGGAGGGAGGGGATTTGAAATTTGAGATTTGAAATCTGAGATTTGAGCCTCCAGCTCAGCGGGCGCGGGTGGAGGAACGGCGTTTGAGGAAGAGTGCGAAACCAAAGAGGATGACGATGGCGGGCATGACGGCGACGTTGAGCAAGGTGATATTGCCGGCGAGTTTGTCTTTTTGGCGGCGCAGGTCTTTTTCCTTTTCGCGGATCTGGCGGGAGTATTCCACGCTTTCGTGGCGCCACTTGCGGATCTCGGCTTCCTGTTCCGGCGAGAGATGGAGATCCGAGCCTTGGGATTTCTTCGCCTGGAGGTCGCTGAGTTTGCGCTGGGCCTCTTCTTGTTTGGCTTGGAAGTTGGCGATTTCCTGGCCGACCTCCTTATTGAAGGTTGCCTCCATGGCCTGAATCACGGTGAACGGCCGGCGCACCGCGGCACGTGAACGCGATCCAATGAGGTGTTTCGAACCGGTGGCCTGATCCAACAGATTGAAGAGCAGCGAGGAGTTGCCGTTGGCCGGCGACGCCATCTGCATGCCACCGAAATTTTGGACTTTATAGGCAAATTGGTCGTAAAACGCGTCGATGTCGGCAATCAGGAACACATTGCCAGCCGCGCTCCCTTCCTTGAGCCATTGCGGCTTGGGAGCTTCTTTTTTCACCTCTGCGGGCAACTGGCCGATTTCCTTCTTGGGTTCCTCCGCCTTGGGCGCGGGCGGCGGTTCGCCCGGTTTTCCGTTAGGGAAGGCGCTCTTGAAGGTACCGCTCAGGTGGGTGACGAGGTCATAGGCAACACCCTTGGATTTAAGGGAAGTGGCCAGGGACGGATCGAGGCGCGAGGCTTTCATGGAATCCACCAAACCGGCGCGCAGCGAGGATCGCACCAAGGTATTGGCAGCCACGCCCGCACCCCCGGTCTGGGTGAAGGCTCCGGGTATCAACAGCATGATGGATTTGAGATCCTTGGTGATGACGTTGTCCTTTTGTGGCATCGCTTCCTGCGGCAGGGTCAGGATGGCCATGGCATCGGTCTCACCCGTTTTTGTCCGCATGGGAGTCAGGTAAGTCGGGTCGGCCAGGGCCTGGCCGGACTCAAAACTCATGCCCCAGGCCCCTAACAAAGTGGGCAATGTGGAGGTGGTGGGAGTGCCGCCACCGCCCATCATCGGATTGCCGCCGCTGGTCATTTGGGCGACCACCGAGAAGGCATCGAGGCAGGCCACGACGGTACCGCCGCCGAGCAGGTATTGGTCCACGGCAAACTCGGCCGCCGGAGTGATGCCCGCGGGATGGAACAGCAGCAGCACCTTGATCTCCTTGGGATCAATCACGGTCGGAGTCATGCCAAGGTCCCTGACCTCGAAGGATTGTTTCAATTGCTGATAGAAGACCCAGCCCGGCGTGGGCCGCTGGCCGGGCATCTGCGCGGGGCTGCCTGCCAACTCCAGGGCGGACATGACGCCGATCACCGGTTTGGCGGGCGTGGCCACCTCGGCAATGGCTTTGGACAGGTGGTATTCCAACATGGTCTCGTCGTTAGGATCGAGGAATGGAATGACACTGGTGCGGTCCAGACAGGTGACAGCCAGGCCGAAGAAGAGATTCTGGTCGTCCATGCGCTGGCCATTGATGCCATCGAGATTGGCGGAGTCCTCGGCGTCGGTATCCGGTTGGGGATCGAGTTCATCGATACGGAGTTTACCCTTGGACAGCGCGCCGTACTCCTTGAGCAGATCATCCACGCGCCGCATGTGGAGCTTGAGCACCTCCGGCATGTAGGCGGTATTACGAGATGCGTAGTAGCGGATGACCACCGGAGTGTCCAGTTCGGCGAGGATGCCGCGGGTGCCTTCCGAGAGAGTGTGGATCTTGTTTTCAGTGAAGTCCTGGCCGCGGTTGCCGGCCGGGGTGATGGACACGAGCCAGTTGGCTAGGACCGCGATGGCGACCAGCGCGCCGACACCAAAGGCGGCACGGGTGACAGGGTGGGTTGGTTTGTGGGCCATGGGAGAGGGGTGTTAGATTTTAGATTTGAAATCTGAGATTTGAAATTTGAAGTTCAGGAACGTTTGGCCGAGAGGATGGCGCTGGTCCCTAACAAGGAGACCAGGATGGTGGAACCAAACCACACCAAGTCCTGCAAGCGCAAGAGTCCCCGGTTGAGGGAGGCGAAGTGGTTCCAGACACCAAACGAGGTGGAGACTTCCACCACTTGGGCGACCCCCTGATGCCACCAGAGGGCCAGCCGTGCCCACAGGCCGGTGACGGCGGCCGCCTCCGCGGCGGGCGGGGTGACGAAGCTGTCGAGCGCGCGGGCCACCGGGTCGTAGCCGATGACCACCGCCAGGAAGCACACGAAGACTGACACGATGAGGCACACCACCTGATCCCGCGTGCAGGCGGAGACGAGCATGGTAACGGCGACAAACGAACAACACACCAGAAAACTGCCAATGTAGCCGGAGAGGATCACGCCGTTGTCGGGGGCGCCGAGGTAGTTGACAGTGACGACGATGGGGAAAGTGCAGGCCAGGGCCACCAGCCAGACGGTGGCGGCGGCGAGGAATTTGCCGATGATGGCGCTGCGGGTGGAGACGGGGAAGGTGCCGAGGAGTTCGATGGTGCCGTTGCGTTGCTCGTCAGACCAGAGTTTCATGGCGACGGCCGGTGCCAGCAACATGAATATCCACGGGTGCCAGAAGAAAAACGGCCACTCGAGGGAGGCATCCCCGGCCTTGATGAAACTGCCGAAGGTGAAGGCGAGTCCCATTGAGAGCAGGAGAAAGATCACGATGATCGCGTAGGCGGTGGGCTGCGAGAAGTAGCTGCCCAGCTCGCGTTTGTAGATGGTTAGGGTGCGCATGGGGGAGAGTTATGAGTTAGAAGTTATCAGGCCGTTTCCGTGTCACGCGAGGTGACGGCGCGGAACAGGTCGGTGAGCGACCCCGTGGCGGATTGGGCGAGGAGTTGCGCCGGCGTGCCATCGGCGACGATCATGCCGCGATCGACGATGACGGCGCGGGTGCAGGCGGCTTCGACTTCTTCCAAAATGTGGGTGGAGAAGAGGATGGCCTTGGTTTCGCCAAGCCGCTTGATGAGCTGGCGGACCTCGTGTTTCTGGTTAGGGTCGAGACCATCGGTGGGCTCGTCAAGAATGAGCACCTCCGGATCGTGCAGCAGGGCCTGGGCGAGGCAGGTCCGGTGGCGATAGCCTTTGGAGAGGGTGTCGATGGACTGCGAGGCGACCGAGGCGAGGGAGCAAAGGTCGATGGCGCGCTCCACGGCGGATTTCTTCGCTGAGCCGGTCAGCCCGCGGATGGCGGCGCAGAAGCGCAGGAAGCCGAGCACGGTCATGTCCCGGTAGAGCGGCGCGGACTCCGGCAGGTAACCGATTTTGGTTTTGGCCTCCGCGGGGCGGTCCACAATGGAGATGCCGCACACCTTGGCATCGCCGGAGGTGGGCGGGAAAAACCCGGTGATCATGCGCATGGTGGTGGATTTGCCGGCACCGTTAGGCCCGAGGAAACCCAGGACCTCGCCTTTTTTCACCGAAAACGTCAGATGGTCCACGGCGGTTTTGGTCCCGAACTGTTTGGTTAGACTTTCAACTTCGATCATGAGCGGTAGGTGGAATGAAGGTGGTATTACCTGAGTCGTGTTTTCGTAACGATGCCGCAGCGCTTTTTTGTGTAAAAAATTTCAAGGGCGGTCCTGGGGGCCGCGGTCGCGATCGATGCGGAACGGGCGGCCACGCAAGCGGGCGTTGCGGGTGCGGTCGATGACTTGGTGGACGAATTCCTCGGGCACATCGACGAGCGAGTGCTTTGGAAACAAGGTGATGCGGCCCAGACAACCGTCGGGCAAGCCGGCCTCCCGATAGAGCATGCCGACGATTTCCTTGGCCATGACGCCGTGGGTTTTGCCGAGGGACAAGAACATGTGGGCCATGCCGTGCTCGGCGCTGTGGGCGTCCCGCGGCCCGCCGCGCTCGGGACGCGCCTTGGGGCCGCCTTCGCGTTGGAACTTGGCGTCCTTGGGGGATTTCGGTCCTTTGGAGTCGCGCGGGTCCCGGCGTTCCGGCTCGCGATCTTCCTCGATGGCGGAGCCTTCCCGGCCGCTGGATTCACGCAGCAGGGTGACCAGCGCGCCGGCGATGTCGGTCGGGGTGTGGCCTTGTTCTAACAACCGGTCGATATTATCCTGATAGGCATCGAATTTGCCGGTTTCGAGGCGCTCCTTCAAGGAATCAAAGATGAGGTCGGCGCGGCGGCCCTCGACTTGTTCCTGGGACGGGATGCGTTCGCGGCGGATGACCGAACGGGTGTAGCGTTCGATCGATTGAATCCGATAGATCTCGCGGCCGAACACGAAGCTCACCGCCCGTCCCGAACGCCCGGCACGACCGGTGCGCCCGATCCGGTGCACGTAGTCCTCGGGGTCGGTGGGCAGGTCGTAGTTGAAAACGATGTCGATTTCATCGATATCGAGTCCGCGGGCGGCGACGTCGGTGGCGACGAGCAATTCGACGGACCCTTCGCGGAAGCGCTTGAGGACGCGCTCGCGCATTTGTTGGGTCATGTCGCCATGGAGTCGGTCGGCGGCATAGCCGCGATTGACGAGGTCTTCGGTGCATTCGTCCACCGAGCGTTTGGTGTTGCAAAAGATGAGGGCCAGCCGCGGCGGGCTCATATCGAGCAGGCGGGAGAGCACTTCAACCTTCGAGCGTTGGCGCACTTCGAAGTACGATTGGTCGACGGTGGAGACGGTGCGGGCCTTTTGTTGGACCTCGATGATTTCCGGGGCTTTGCCGAAGCGCTGGATCAGCCGCGAGACGCCCGGGTTCATCGTGGCCGAGAAAAACAAGGTCTGGCGCTCCGCAGGCAGGGCGGCCAACAACTCGTCCATTTCATCACGAAACCCCATGTCCAGCATGCGGTCGGCCTCATCCAGAATGGCCAGCTTGATGCGGGAGGCATCGAAGCTGCCGCGGCGGAGGTGGTCGAGCAGGCGACCGGGAGTGCCGACAATCAATTGGGCGCCGCTGCGCAGGGCGCGCAACTGGCGATCCATCGGGGCGCCGCCATAGACCGGGGTGGCATGCAGCCCGGTGAGTTTGGCGCCGAGGCGGTGGACTTCTTCGCACACCTGCACGGCGAGTTCGCGAGTCGGGCACAGGATCAGGACTTGGGGATATTGGGCGGTGACATCCAGCAAGGTGAGGGCCGGCAGCACGAAAGCGGCGGTTTTACCCGAACCGGTTTCCGAGAGGCCGACGATATCGCGACCTTTAAGGGCGGTGGGGATACTCATCGCCTGGATCGGCGACGGGCGTTCATAGCCGAGGGTTTCAATGGCGGCAAGCAGGGCGGCGGGCAGCCCGAGTTCGGCGAAGGGAGGCGTTTCCATAAGAGGATTGGGGGATCAATAGGTGGGCGTGGCGCGCTCAAGCGGCGATACCGTTCAAGGCGGCGAGTCATCCGCCGGTTGAATGCGGAACACAAGCACGGATCCATCCGGAACATGAGAGACTCAGCCGGGCGGTCCTTGGAGGTTTGGCCGGAAAGCTAGGCGAGGGAGCGGACTTGGCAAGGAAAATGGTTTCCCTCGCGGCGGAATATCTTGCCTTGGGTGGAAAACCGCGTAGATACTACCCTTCAATGAAGGTGACCAAGATTCTTCTGGTGGATGACCATCCTTTGATCACCGAAGGACTCCGGCAGCTGTTAGGATCGCAACCCGGGCTGAGCATTTGTGCCACGGCGGGCTCGGTGCAGGAGGCGCTCGCGCGGGTGGAATCCGAAGCGCCGGATCTGGTCATCACGGATCTCACACTGCCGGGACGCAGTGGTTTGGAACTCATCAAGGACCTTGGCACCACCTATCCGGACCTTCCGGTCATCGTCCTGTCGATGCACGACGAGTTGCTGTATGCGGAACGCGTGCTGCGGGCCGGGGGGCGTGGCTACGTCACCAAAGACGCGCCGACCGAGCGCCTGCTGCAGGCCATCCGCTGCGTGCTCGGCGGCGGGGTGTACGCCAGCCCGGCCGTCACCAACCATTTTCTCCAGGCGCTGGTGCCTGGCAAGAGTCCCACCAAGCTGAGTTTCCCGTTGGAACGCCTGACCGACCGCGAAATCGAGGTCTTTGAATTGATCGGCTTGGCCAAGGGCAATCAGGAAATCGCCGAGCAACTCGGCATCAGCCCGCGAACCGTGGACGTCCACCGCGCCCATATCCGCGAGAAGCTCGGCATCAGCGATGGCAGCGCCCTCACCCGCCACGCCATCCGCTGGGTCGAAGCGGGCATGATCCGCCGCTAGCCAGGGGCACCGGAGAAACTTCATCCGGGTGTCCGCAAGGGTCACATGGGGGATAGGCTCAGGTCGTGCCGCAGCCGCCCTGCCAACAGGCGACAGGTGACCCGGCAACCGCCTTCTGCAGGTCGTTCGATGCTGATTTGCGCGCCGATCACGCGGGCGCGGTATTCGATGAGATGGAGGCCCATGCCGCAGACAACCGTCGCCTTGTCAAACCCGATGCCGTCATCGGTGACGGTGAAAACATGCATGTCGTCGCGGGCCACAGACTCGATGCTGATGTGGCACGGCTTGGCGTGTTTTACGGCATTGGCAATACATTCCTGCACAATCCGATAGATGTGAATCTCGGCGGATTTTTCCAGGTGCGGGGGAGCCTCGCATTGCTGCAACTCACAACTGATGCCGGAACGCTGGCTGGTTTGGGCGGCGAGATCCTTGAGCGCAAAGAGCAGGCCGTAGCGGTCGAGTTCTATCGGATAGAGACCTTTGGCCAGCCGCCGCGAGGAATCGATGGAGGCGCGGATGTAGGTGGCGATTTGGGCGGCGGCAGCAGCCAATGGGTGCCCCTCCGCTTGAAGTTGTCTTGCGTGCACATCGCCGAGCATCGCAATGCCTGCCAATTCCTGGCCAAGACCATCGTGCAAATCCTGCCCGAAGCGGTGTTGTTCACGCTCGCTGATTTCCAGAATTTCGCGCTCCAGGCGCTGCCGCTGGGTGATTTCGGTTTTGAGCGATTTGACCGTTTCGCGCAACTTGCCGGTGCGTTCAAGCACGAGGGATTCCAGTTGCAAGTTGAGCTTGCGGACTTGTTCCTCGGCTTCCTTGCGGGCGGTGATGTCATGCGCCTGCACGATCACGTAGACCCCCTGGCCATTGGCGTTGGGCACCACGGACAGGCTCGTATCGCACCATACCGGGTGGCCGTGCTTGTGGAGATAACGTCTCGCGGTTCTGAGCACGGTGATTTCTCCCGCCAGCAACTGGCGCATGGCTTCCGCGGCGTGTGTGTCATCCGGGCAGGCGAAATCTTCCTCCGTGGCGCGCAGCATCTCCGCCTCCGTGTACCCCAACATCTCGCAATACGCCTGGTTGACTTCCTGGAATCGCCCGTCGGGCAGCTTCACTGCCATCGGGGTGGCGGAATGGTGGAAGATACTGCGAAAGCGCGCCGCGCTCTCGCGCAATCGTTGCTCTGCGGCGTGTTTGTAGAGTGCCATCTCGATCTGAATGCGCAGATCGCGCTCGTCGAACGGCTTGAGAACGTATCCGAGCGCATCCGCCTTTCGCGCGCGCGCGAGCGTCCCCGCGTCGGAGTGCGCCGTTAGAAACAACACTGGCAGATGGCACTCGCGATGGATCAACTCGGCCGCTGCGATGCCGTCCATCGCGCCGGCCAGCCGGATATCCATCAACACCAGCGCCGGACGATAACGGCGGGCTAATGTGATGGCTTCCTCGCCGGTGGCGCTCATGCCGGCCACTTCGTAACCCAGTTGCCGGATTTTCCTGGCGAGATCTTCGGCGACAATGGCTTCGTCCTCGACAATCAAGATGGAGTGGCTGCTCATGAATGAGGCCGTTTCAAGGAAAAGGTGACCCGGAATTCGGTGCCGGGGCCGGTTCCCGTCGTCACGGTGCCGCGCAACTGACTGACCAGCATTTGCACCAGACGCAGACCGAGCGAACTGGACTGCCGCCAGTCCTGCCCCGGCGGCAGACCGCAGCCATTGTCGCCCACCCGCAGGCTGACAACTGCATCAGCGGGATCGAGTTCCAAGACCACCCTCACTTCGCCACCACCGCCGTCGGGAAAGGCATGTTTGAGGGCGTTGCCGACCAATTCATTGAGGATCAAGCCGCAAGGCACCGCGGCCTCGATCGGCAACGCCACGGACGAGACCGCCAGTTGCAAGCGCACCTTTTCGGCGAACGCGCCATGGGAACGCCAAAGATACTGCAACAGGCTCGCCGCGTAGTCGGCAAAGTTCAACCGCGCCAGATCGCCTGTCTGATAGAGCTTCTCGTGGACCAACGCCATCGCCCGCACGCGGTCACGCACGTCGCCTAGCACCTCGCGCACCTGCGCATCGGTCACGGTATCGGACTGCAAACTGACCAGGCTCGAAATGACCTGCAGGTTGTTTTTCACCCGGTGATGAATTTCCCGCAACATGACTTCTTTCTCTGCCAGCGCCCCCTTGATCTGCTCCTCGGCCTGCTTGCGCTCGGTGATGTCTTGCACCATACCGCAGGAGCGGACGACGTTGCCGGTGGCATCGCGGAAATGCCGGCACCTCTCATAAACGACGCGAACCTCGCCGGTAGGCTTGCGCACGACCCGGTGCTCAACTTCGTAGGTGTCGCGCCCTTCGCGGACCGAGCCGAAGTAGGCGGCATCGACCTTCGCGCGATCGTCGGGATGCACCCGGTCCAAAAACGCCTCGTAGGTCGCGGCAAACTCCTGGGGCTTGAAACCAAAAATCCGGTAAACCTCGTCAGACCATGTCAACTGGTTGGTGCGCAAGTCGAGTTCCCAACTGCCGAGGTGGGCGATTTCCTGAGCCTGGTTCAACAGTTCCGCGTTTTCGCGCAGCGCCAATTCCCCGCGCCTGGCCTCGTCGTTGATACTGCCCACCAATGCCGCCAAGCGATCCCTAACAATATGAACGGCCTCCAGCAACTGCCGCACCTCGGCATCCCGGGTGAGGAGTTCGCCGCACGAAGGGTTCGATGCGGTGGCCAACCCCTGCAGGGACAACACCTGCGGAGCGCTGGCAACCTCGGTGACGGGCGCGCCACCCTCGCCGTTGCGCAAAGCGTATAAAGCGGCCTCCGCGGCCTCCAAGCGCATGCGCAATTCTGCATTTTCAGACAGCAGCGCAGCTTGCGTGGTCGATTTCATGGGCGTGACAGATTTTCAGTATTTTCAAATCTAATAACCGCGCATTTCCTGTCAAGCCGATTTCACCGCGGATTTCACCGCGGCAGGCGCTGAAGTAAAGACTGGCCACACAACCCTGCGCTGCCCGGCCATGCGATATTTTTGGACGGTCGTCCCAAAATATTGCATGGGCCGGTGGTGGATTTTTTTCCTGGCTGTTAGAAGCCATCATTCAGGGCCTGTGAGTCATGGCCCGGGCTGGCCGGGCAGCGTGAGGGGCATCTCCTTTGCGCAAGCCGGCCACTGCGCGGCAGCTGGCGCTTAGAACCCGCCGAACAGATCCATCTGTGCGGCGTTGGCCTTGGGCAGGGTGTCCTGGACGGTGTTCTTGGCCTTGGGGCCCTGGGTTCTGGCCTCGGGCTTGAGTGAATGGAGTTCGAGGTGCGAGAGGATTGACTTGGCGCGCTCGACCACCGGCTTGGGCAGACCGGCGAGGCGGGCGACCTGGATGCCATAGGATTTGTCGGCGGCACCGGGCAGGATTTTATGGAGGAAGATGATTTCATCGTTCCACTCGCGGACCGCGACGTTGTAGTTGGCCACTGCGGCGCGGGTGTTCACCAGATCGGTGAGTTCATGATAGTGGGTGGCAAACAAGGTGCGGCAACCAATCGCATCGTGGATATGCTCGGCCACCGCCCAGGCGATCGAGAGTCCGTCAAAGGTGGCGGTGCCACGGCCGATTTCATCCAAAATGACCAGCGAGCGGTCGCTGGCATGGTTGAGGATGAGGGCGGTCTCACTCATCTCAACCATGAAGGTGGATTGGCCGCGCGAGAGGTCGTCGGAGGCGCCCACCCGGCAGAAAATCCGGTCCACAATGCCAAGGGTGACGGCATCCGCCGGGACAAAGGCGCCGATTTGCGCCATCACCGCGATGAGCGCGATCTGCCGGATGTAGGTGGATTTGCCGGCCATGTTAGGTCCGGTGAGGATCTGCAGGCGGGCGCAATCCGGGTCGAGTTCGGTGTCGTTGGGGACAAACTTGATTTCGGTTAGGGTTTGTTCGAGCACCGGGTGGCGGCCGTTGGTGATGAGGAAGCGGCGGGACTCCTCGAGCACCGGCCGGCAATGGCGGTGATACTGGGCGACTTCCGCCAGCGCGCAGAGCACATCGGTTTCGGCGATGGCGGCGGCGGTTTCCTGCAACGCGGGAAGGTGGGCGATGGTGCGGCCGCGCAGCTCCACAAACAATTCGCCTTCAAGTTGCTTGGAGCGCTCCTCGGCGCCTAACACCTTGTTTTCCATTGCCTTGAGCGCGGGCGTGATGTAGCGCTCGGCATTGGACATGGTTTGCTTGCGGGTGTAATCGTCGGGGACTTTCGCCAGGTGCGACGAGGTGATTTCGATGAAGTAGCCGAAGATGTTGTTGAACTTGATCTTGAGCGAGTCGATGCCGGTGCGCTTGCGTTCGTCGGCTTGCAGGCGGGCGATCCAATCCTTGCCGCCGCGGGCGGCGCTGCGCAACTCATCGAGTTCCGGCGACCATCCGTCGCGGATGATGCCACCGTCGCGCAGGTGGGCTGGCGGTTCGTCGGCCAGCGCGGCGGCCAGCATTTTTGTCAGATCGGAAAAGTCATGGAGGCGGGAGGTGAGCGTGGCGGAAAGCGAGGCCTGCGAGGTTCCGAGCGTGGCAAGATCCTCCTTGAGCGCCGGGATGTGGGAGAGCGAGATGGCGAGCGACTGGAGGTCGCGGGCATTACCGCTGCCCTGCGAGAGGCGCGAGGTGGTGCGCTCGATGTCGCGAATGCCTTTTAGCGCCTCGCGGCATTTTGATAGAAGAAACGGCTCCGCCAGCAAGTCGGCGATGAGGTCCTGCCGGGAGGTCAGGGTCGCGATATCCCGCAACGGATGCAGGATCCAATCCCGCAGCAGGCGCGCGCCCATCGGGGTGGCGGTGCGGTCAAGCACACCTAACAAAGTATGGGCCTTGCCGGAGCGGGATTCCACCAGGTCGAGATTGCGTTGGGACGCGGCATCAATGAGAACGTGGTCGCTGCTGGCGCGCACGTGCGGCGGGTGGATATGGCCGCAGGGGCGGCGCAACTGATGGGTCAGGTAATGCAGGACGGCGCCGGCTGCGCCGCTGGCGGCGTGGAGTTGCGAGCAGCCGAAGCCATCGAGCGAATGGACGTTGAAGTGGTCGCGCAGCAGTTGGCTCGCGTGCTCGGGCAGAAAGGCATAACCTTCGTAGGCGAGACTGTGGCGCAGTAGGCCGAATTCCGCGGTCTGATGGTCCGGCACTAACAACTCGGACGGGCAGATGCGGGACAATTCATCCTCGAGCTGGCCGAGATCGGCAAACTCGGCGATGGTGAACTCGCCGGTGGTGTGGTCCACGCAGGCCAGCCCGACGGTTTTCCCATGCCGGCAGACGGCGGCCAGATAGTTCGGGCGTTGGTCATCGAGGAGGGTCAGATCGTCGATCGAGCCGGCCGTGAGGATGCGGGCAATCTCGCGCTCGACGAGTTTGCCCGGCTTGGGGTCGGACGTTTGTTCGGCGATGGCCACGCGCTTGCCGGCCTTGAGCAGGCGGGCGAGGTAACCTTGGGCGGCATGATAGGGCACGCCGCACATGGGCACGCCATTGCGGCGGGTGAGCGCCACATTGAGAATGGGCGAGGCGGTCTTGGCGTCCTCGAAAAACATCTCGTAAAAATCCCCGAGCCGGTACAGCAGCAGCACGTCCGCGGGCAGGGACTTCCGCATGGCCTGGTATTGGGCCATCATCGGGGTGGGGGCAGGCACGGACATGGCCGCAGCATGGCGGATTTACCCGCTGATGGAAATCACGAAGTTGGGGAATTCGCATTCGCCGCGGGCTCGACGGGTGCCGCGGGGGCGGGCTCGACGGGTACTGCGGGGGCGGGATTCACCGGCACTGAGGCATCCGGTGCGGGAGCCAGCGGAGCGGGTGCGCCTTGGGCCTCCCGGTTGGCTTTGAGGGTTTTGGTCTTGGACTGAATGGCGCCTAACAAGGAGCCCCCGGTTTGCATATAATGACGGAGGGACAGGCCGCAGATAAAGGCCAGCAAGGCAAACAGCAACAGCCCCACAAAGATCATGAACCCACGCCCCCCGCCCGAGGCCGAACCGGCGGTCTTCTTCTTCGGCTCCTCCGACGACTCGGATGACTCTACGTCGGTCACCGGCTTTGGCTCCTCCTTGAAGACGGGCGCCTCGTCCAACACTTTTTCGCGGGCCAGCGCCTCGCGTTCCTCCTCGCTCAATTGGAAATCAAACAGCACATCGCCCAGCTTCACGCTGAGGCCATCGCGCAGGACCACCTCCTCGCAGCGTTTGCCATCCAGCTTGATGCCATTGGTCGATCCATGGTCGCGCAACTTGTAGCCGCCCTCGACGCGCAACATCTCGGCATGCCGCACGGACATGGAGCTGCAATCCACCGCAATGTCATTCTCGCTGCCGCGGCCGATCAGCACCACCTGGCGATCGAGCTGGAACCGATAAGGTTGCGGAGTCTTGCTGGGTGCGGTGATGGTGACGCGTGGCATGGTCGTAAGCTGATGATCTGTGGCGAGTTGTAGCGCGGTGGCAAATAAAATCACGCAAATTCGGGTAAAATCTCTTTTGCATTGCCAGCCTGCGGTCGTTCTGCTCAATTTCCCCCGTCATGGCCAACCCGACCAACGTCCTCTCCAACGGAATCGAAATCACCGGTTCCATCCGCTTCACCAATGACATGATCATCGATGGCAAGATCACCGGTGAAATCATGTCTGACAAAGGTCGTGTGACCATCGGCGAAAACGCCGCGATTGCGGGCGACATCACGGCCGGCGAAGTGAAGGTTTACGGCAAAGTCGAAGGTAAAATCACCTCCCAGCGTTGTGAACTGCGGGATAAATCCCGCGTCAACGGCGACATCAAATCCAAGGTGTTTTCGATGGAGGAAGGAGCCCAGCTCTCCGGTCGCACCGACATCGGCGGCTGATCCGGCCCCTCCTGCCAGCGGCTTGCAAGGTTTGCCCGTTCCCGACATGGCACGCGTGCGCCCTTGTGCCAACGGGGGAAACCGCGGATTTCTCGTGGTTATCATGCGCTTTGGCGTTTGCACTGCGCCATTCTCATGTCAAGCTCTGCCAGCAACCCGATGACAACCGAAACCTTGCAACAACACATCGCCGCCACCAGCGGTTGGATTCAGGACGTGAAAAACGAAATGGCCCAGGTCCTGGTGGGGCAGGCCGAGTTGGTGGACCGCTTGCTCATCGGTCTGCTCTGCAACGGCCACATCCTGCTGGAAGGCATGCCGGGTCTGGCCAAGACGCTCGCCGTCAAAGCCCTTTCCGGGTCGATTCATGCCACCTTCGCGCGCTTCCAATTCACCCCGGATTTGCTGCCGGCCGACTTGGTGGGCACCATGGTCTATCATCCCCAGGGGACCCGCTTCGAACCCAAACTCGGCCCGATTTTCAACAATCTGATCCTTGCCGATGAAATCAATCGCGCGCCGGCCAAAGTCCAATCCGCATTGCTGGAGGCGATGCAGGAGCGCCAGGTGACCCTCGGGGACCGCTCCTATCCCCTGCCCCAACCGTTCCTCGTGCTCGCCACCCAGAACCCGATCGATCAGGAAGGCACCTATCAACTCCCCGAAGCCCAACTCGACCGCTTCCTGCTCAAAGTCAGCGTCGGCTATCCCAGCAAGGATGAAGAACTGACGATCCTCGACCGCATGGCGACTTCGGCCCCGCCCTATCAGACACAACACGTCGCCACCCCCGAGCAGGTGGCCGCCTCGCGTGAGCTGGTCAACCAGATCTACATCGACCCCGCGGTGCGCCAATACATCGTGCAACTCATCCACACCACCCGCTTCCCTGCCAAAGTGGATATCCCGATGAAAAACCTGATCCGCGCCGGGGCCTCACCGCGAGGCACCATCAACCTCGCGCTCACCGCCCGCGCCCGGGCCTTCATGCAGGGCCGCGCCTTTGTCACCCCACAGGATGTCAAGGACATGGCCCATGACGTGCTGCGCCACCGCATCCTCCTCACCTACGAAGCGGAGGCCGAGGAAATCACCACGGATGCCATCATCAGCCGCATCCTCAGCAAAATCTCCGTGCCGTGAGCCATTTGAAATTTCAAATTTGAAATCTCAAATTCCTTCCCCCATGCTCACTGAAGAACAAATCGAGGAAATGATGGCCCGCGTGCGCAAGCTCGAACTCAGGGCCCGGCGCTTGGTGCGCGAATCGTTTTCCGGTGAATACCGCGCGTCGTTTCGCGGCCAGGGGCTCGACTTCGAGGACTTCCGGGAATACCAGCACGGCGATGAAGTCCGCTTCATCGATTGGAATGTCACCGCCCGCATGAACCAGGCTTTTGTCAGGGTGTTCCGCGAGGAGCGCGAACTCTCGGTCATCCTCGCCGTGGATGTCTCAGGCTCCACCGACTATGGCAGCCACAGCCTCAGCAAGCGCGAAGTGGCGGCGGAAGCCGCGGCCATCCTCGGTTTCAGCGCCCTGCAAAACGGCGACAAGGTCGGACTCCTCGCGTTTGCCGATGTCCCGCTGCTGTATGTGCCACCCGCCAAGGGATCGCGCCATCTGCTGCGCTTGGTGCGCGAGATTCTAACCGCCAACCCGACACGGCCTGGCACTTCCATCAAGGACGCCTGCGATTTTCTGGTCCGCACGCTGCGCCGCCGCGCATTGGTTTTCCTGCTATCAGATTTCCACTCCGACCCGCTCGACCGCCCCCTGGGCAAACTTGCCCGCAAGCATGAAACCATCGCGCTGGACGTGGCCGATCCCCTTGAAAGCCGGCTGCCCAACGCCGGCAAGGTCATCATGGTGGACCCGGAAACCGGCTATGAAACCTGCGTCCACACGTCCAATGCCAACCTGCGCATGGGCTATGAAAAACTCACGCAGCGGCACCGCGAGGGCGTGGCCATGATCCTGAAGAAGCATGCCATCGATTCCGCCAGGCTCAGCACCACCCGCGATCCGCTGCCAGCCCTGCATCAACTCCTCAAACGCCACGGTCACCACAAACCGAGATGAGAACATCCAGCCAGCGGGTCAATTTCTGAGCCACACATGGGAGAAGCCCACGCCACCTATGAACTCAAGGAACCGGCAAGCCCGGAGCCACTGCTGCCGCATGAATATTCCGTGGCAGGATGGTTCGCGGCGGCGTTTCTAACTCTTGTGCTGGTCAGCGCATGGCTCGTCTGGCGGCGGCGGCGGCGCACCCCCGGCCACCCGCGTGATGTGCGCCTTCTCGCCTACCAAGAAGCCACCTGCGCGCTGGAGAAAATCACGGCGGTGCAGGCCCGTGAGGCCGCCGTGCAAGCGTCGCTGATTCTGCGCCAGTATCTCGCGCTCGCCGCCCATGACCCGGCGCTGTTTGAGACCCATGAGGAATTCATCTCCAGACAGGACGCGCTCAAGGCCCTGAGCGAATCCGCGCGCGCCGCCTGCGCCACCGGCTTCGCGCAACTCGCCGCGCTCAAGTATGCCCCGCAAGACCCGGACATGGCAGCCACCGCGGTCGTCAGCACCGCGCGCGGATTGTTAGATAAACTGCATCACGGCTTCCACGATTGAAATGCAAGCCTTCCTCGTCCATTTCCGATTTGCCCAACCCGGCTGGCTGCTGCTGCTGCTACCGGCGCTCATGCTCATTGTGTTGCGCCGTGGCCGCGGGGCCGCCGCCGCCGTGGTTTTCCCCAATCTCTCGGTGCTGGTCAGTCTCGGCCGCCAGGTGCGCCAGAGTGCGTGGAATTTCGGGCTGCCGCTCGCCTATCTGGCACTGGTCACGGCCATCCTCGCCATGGCCCGCCCGGTATGGCGCAATCAATACCAAAGCCGCAACGCCAGCGGCATTGATATCATGATCGCCTTCGACACCTCGCTCTCGATGGCGATTGACGACTTCAACTTCAAGGGCGGGACCATCAGCCGGATTGACGCGGCCAAGCAGGTGGTCGATGATTTCATCAGCCGCCGGCCCGATGATCGCATCGGGTTGGTCGCCTTTGCGGGCCGGCCGGTCTCGGCCAGTCCCATCACGCTGGACCACCAATGGCTGCGCAACAGTCTCAAGGAACTGCGCCTCAATGACCGTCGCAACCTCGGCACTGTCAAGGAATCCGGCACCGCCATCGGCTCGGCCCTCTCTGCCGCCGCGCTGCGTTTGGACTCCCGTAAATCCAAGAGCAAGATCATCGTCCTCATCACCGATGGGGCCAGCAACTCCGGAAAAATCTCCCCCCTTGAAGCCGCCGCCCATGCCAAGACCCTCGGCATCCGAATCTACACCGTCGCCATCGGCACCGAGGAAGGTCGCGTTCCCGGCAGCATCCAGGCGTTTCCCCGCCAGGAGTTCGATTTGCCCACCCTGCGCGAAATCGCCCGCCTCACCGGTGCCGAACATTTTTGGGCGCAACAACTCGAAGCCTTGGAATCCACATTCCACACCATTGACCGGCTGGAAAAAAGCGACACCCAAAGTCATGCCGTCATGGATGACAACGAGCTGTTTCCATGGTTTGTTGGAGCGGCCATTTTGGCCGCGCTGGCCGCCGCAGGCATCATGGCCTTGAATCCCGCCCCCTCACCCTGACGTTCATGCATCTTGCCCAACCCGCCTGGCTCATGCTGCTGGCCCTGCTGCCCTTGCTGGGAGCGGGCGCGCTGCTCGTGGGGCGGCTGCGGCACAAGCAATGGGGCGAGTTTGTCGCGGCGCGTCTGCGCGACATGTTGCTGCGCCGCGCCAGTGCCCTGCCGCGTTGGTTTGCGCTCGGCTTTTTGTTCGCCGCGTGTGCCACCCTCATTGTGGCGATGGCCAGCCCCCAGGGCGGAGTCGACACAAAAACCGAAAAGTCCATCGGCCGCAACGTCCTCATCGCCCTCGATCTATCCCGCAGCATGCGCGTCAAGGACGTCAAACCCGACCGTCTGGCCCAAGCCAAAGTTGTCATCTACGAATTGATGGAAGCCCTGCCTAACGAACGCATCGGCCTCATCGGATTTGCCGGCAGTCCGAATGTGTTTGCGCCCTTGACCATCGACCACGCGGCGGTCCGCGAAACCATCGAACAAATCGATGAGACATGGGTTCCCCTTGGCGGCTCCAATCTGAGCGCCGCCATCCGGCTGGCCATCGGCACCCTCAAGGAAACCGGCCAGAAAAACAACGCCCTCATCCTCCTGAGCGACGGCGAAAAACACGATGGCAACCTCAACGCCGTGATCGACGAAGCCAAAAAATCCGGCGTCTATATCTTCGCCATCGGCGTCGGCACCGAAGACGGGGCCTATGTGCCCAACCCGGATTTCCCTAACAGCAACATGGTGGATCGCAAGGGCAAGGTGGTCCTCAGCAGCCTGCAACCCGAAATCCTGCGCAAACTCGCCACCGACACCAACGGCCGCTACGCGCTGGCCGGCAGTGGCACGGATATTCCCGCCATGGTCAAACTCGCCGCCCGGGACTTGGATGCCTTCGAGATGCAGGGCCGCGAACGTCGTCTCGCCATTGAGTTTTACCAGTGGCTGGTCCTGCCGGCCATTCTCTTTCTCCTCGTCGCGGTCGTCGCCGGCACGCGCTGGCGCGGCATCAAGGCCATGACCGTGCTGGCCATCTCCCTGAGCGCCCTGCCCACCGATGCCTGTGCGGACGATTCCGCCGCCGCCAAGGACCTCGCCGCAGGCCGCTACGCACCCGCCAGGGAGGCGTTTCGCCAACTCGCCGGTGATACCAAATCCCCCGAGCGTGCCGCCCGCTACCGACTCGGCGAAGGCACTGCCGCTTACCGCGCACAGGACTTCCCCGGCGCACGTCAGGCATTCAGCGGCGCTCTCCTCTCGCACGACCCCGCCGTCATTGCCAGCGCCCACTTCGGCCTTGCCAACAGCCTGTTCCAACTCGGCTGGCTCACCCTCACCGCGGAAGTCTACCCCACCGCTCCCAAGCCCATCCCGGACCTCGCCCGCTTCGACACCCTGGTCCAAACCCGCCTCGCCCAAGTGCTCAAGGCCGATGCCCCAAGCGATGGCGACACCCAAGGCCTCGCCGCACTCGAATCCCTTATCATCAACTGGGCGGATGCCGCCACGCACTATGAATCCGCCCTCGCCAATGATCCAACCCAACAGGATATCCGCCACAACCACGAGACCACCCTCACCTATCTGCGGCGGCTCAGGGAATTGTTAGACAAGGAGCGCGAGCAAACCCAACAGGCGATCCCGGAACCCCAACCCAGCCCGCAGCCGGGAAACCCCGGGGAATCCGACGGCACCGGGGAGCCCAAGCCAGACGACAAGGACAAGGCTTCAGACAAGCCCAAGGATCCCGGCGCGCAGGGCGACACGGGCAAGCCACCCAAGGACAAGTCCGGTGACGACGCCAGCGGTGATCCCGGGAAAAATGGCAAGCAAGGCGCCCCGAAGGCTGAGGACAATCCGCCAGACGACCCTGACGCCGCCAAGCCCGATGAAACACCGGAAGAACACGCCCGGCGGATCCTCGGTGACAATGCCGACTTGGAAAAAGGCCCGCTGCGCCCCGGACGCATCGAATACAACAACCCGGAAAAAGATTGGTAACATCATGACAGCTTGGAAACATCGGATTGCCATTTTCGCCACCCTTGCGCTCGGCTTGTGCGGTGCCCAACCCGCGGCCGCCCAACTCTCGGCGCAACTCACCACCCGCCACCTCGCCCGGGGCGAACAAGCCTATCTGGAAATCACCCTGCCCGGACGCCCGCCGGACACCATGCCGGTGATCCCTAACATTCCCAATGTTTCCATCAAGGCGGCGCTGCCTTCCGCCATCCCGCGGCAGGCACCGGGCCGGCGGATCGAGTATTTCTATCAATACCTGATCGAAAGTTACGCGGTGGGCCGCCACACCATCCCCGCCGTGGAAGTCATCGCCAACGGCCTCAAGTCGCGCACCGAGCCGATCGAGTTCAGCGTCTTCAATCCCGATGAGTTGCAGTGGAGCGAGATCCGTGTGGCCGGACGCACCCTGCGCTACGCCGCCGGCTTCCATATCCTCAAGGACCACCCGTATGAGGGCGAGGCGGTTCCCACGGAAATCAAGATCTTCATCCCCAGGGAACTCGCCATCAACGTGGAAGATTGGGGCATCCCGGAATTCGAGCGCGATGGCATCGCCTGCTGGCGCTTGGAACCCAGCGACATGAAGGGCCAGCTCAATGTGTTAGGCAAACCCTACGTCACCCTCGCCTATCCCAGCACCCTCACTCCCACGCGCAGCGGCAGGGTCGGCATCGGCCCCGCCAAAGTGCGCCTCACCTCCACCCAGCTCATCGTCGACGGCAGCCTCCAGCGCGTCACTGAAGAAACCTTTCTAACCATTCCAAAACTTGAATTTGAGACCACGCCGCTGCCGCCCGGCGCGCCCGCCGATTTTGATAACGCCATCGGCAGCTTCGCCCTGCTGGCCAACGCCAGCGAAACGGATGTGCGCGAAGGCGATCCCGTCTCCGTGGACATCATCGTCACCGGCAGCGGCAATCTCGACACCCTGCATGCCCCGCGCCTCCAGGATCCCAAGGGCTGGAAAGTCTACGAAGCGACGGCCACCCAACGCGGCGACGAGCGCCGGCGCCTGTCCGGATCGGTTATTTTCCAACAATTGATCAAGCCGCTCGACCTGCAAACGTCCATCCCGCCCTTCCAACTTGCCTTCTTTGATCCCGCGCTCAACCAGTACCGCAGCGTCACCACCGCGCCCATCCCGTTGAAGATCCTGCCCGCCCAAGCCACAAGCGCCGGCCCGCCCGGCCCGCCACAAATGTTGCCCGTGCCCGTCGAGCGCATGACCGATATTCTGGCCATCCTGCGGCCCGCCGAATGGCTCCTGCCTAACAATCCGGCACTGCCGCCATGGGCGGGCCACGCCCTCGGCGCATTGCTGGCCCTCGGCCTGATTGCCAAAGCCCTGTGGCTGCACGTCCGCCCCCGCCTGCGCAAGGACCCGCTGCGCGCGGCGGAATTGTGCGCCCTCAAGGAACTGTCCCGCACGCCAGCCGACGACGACACCCTGTTCCTTAAAAATGCCGGCGCCTTCATCGAACGCTGGCTCGGCGGACAGCCCCGTCCCGAGCTGCAGGTCATTCTAACGGAACGCGACAACCTCTGCTTTGTCGCGGAACAACCCAAAGCCAACCTTGGCAAACGCCGCAGGGAAATCCTCAGGCAACTGCACAAGGCAATCACCGCCTGCATCCTGCTGGCCACCCTTTCCCTGTCCGGTCTGTCACGCGCCAGTGCGGCGGAAAACGCCGTCAATAAGGCACTCGCCGCCTATGATGCGGCCAAATACGACGAAGCCATCCAACACTGGCTGGCGGCCGGCGACTATGCCCAGCTCTCGCCCGCCATCCTTTATAACATCGGCAACGCCTGTTACCGTCTGGGCTCCCCCGGCCATGCCGCCCTCTACTACCGCCGCGCCCTCGCCCGCGACCCCGGCCATGAAGAGTCCCGCCAAAACCTCCGCTTCATCGAGCGCAAATGCGGTGCCCTCAGCGTGCAACGCCCCGAATATCAATACGCCCTCGCCCGCTTCCCCCTCAGCTTCTGGCAAGGCGCCGTCTGGTCGGGTGCCTGGCTGGGCGCCCTCGCCTTGTTAGTATTTCCCGCCACCCGCAGTGGCGCGCCCATCCGCATTGCCGCCATCTGTGCCCTCGTCGTGGCCCCACTGCTGGCCGCCACCGGCCTGCTTGGCTGGCGCTATTACCCGGACGATTCCCAGTTTGCGCCGTTTGCCGCGCAAGCGGTCATCATCGCGGACAAGGTGGTGCTCCACAGCGATGCCTCCCGCACCTCACCGGAAGTCATCGACGCCCCACCGGGGTCGCTGTGCGAAATCATCCGTCTGAGCGGTGATTGGGCCTACATCGCGTTTGCCAGCAAGACCCGCGGCTGGGTCCCGGCCGCCGCCCTTGAAAAAGTCCTCCCTGACACGCCGCCCGCCCCGCCCAAAATCCGCAAGCCCCTCGCCAACGAGCGCTCCGCCTGAGCGTAGCTGCGTCCGTAGCTGCGTCCGTAGCTGCGTCCGTAGCTGCGGCTTCCAGCCGCAGTTTCCAGCCCAAGAAACGCGGCAGGAAAATGTTGGGCAGGAAAATGTTGGGCAGGAAAATTGAAGAGGATCATGGATAAGGTGCCGGACATGGGCCCCGTCTTCCCTCTTTGATCTGCCATGATCAGTGATCCCTGCGGCTGGCAGCCGCAGCTACGACTGGCTCTTGCGCTTGAAGTTGATGGCGACGGTGGATTTGGCGATGACGCCTTGGAGGAAGGCGACTTCCTCGGCATCCATGCTGTGATCCACGCCGTGCAATTCCTCCCGGGCCCGCTGGATGGCGGTCTCGGCCTGGGCGATGTCGATCTCAGCCTCGCCCAGCGCCATGTCGGTTAGAACAACAACATGGGTTTGGGTGATTTCCGCGAAGCCGGAACCAATGGCCAGGGTGACCACCTTGCCGTTGAGGAGATAACGCAGCTCGCCGGGTTGCAGCGCGGTGACCAGCCCGGCATGCTGCGGCAACACCCCCAACTCCCCGTCCGCCCCCGGCAAATAGACGTTGTCCACCGAGTCCGAAAAAACCTTTCTCTCAGGAGTGACAATATCGAGAAGCAGTGGCATGGGAGGGAATTGAAATTTGAGATTTGAGATTTGAGATTTGAGATTCTCAGTCGCGCGGGACGGAGTCGATGCCGCCCTTCATGTAGAAATTGCCTTCGGGAACATTGTCGAGCTTGCCATCGATGATGTCGGCGAAGCCTCTAACGGTATCCTCGATGGAAACAAGCACGCCGGGGACGTTGGTGAAAACTTCCGCCACGTTGAAGGGCTGGGTGAGGAAACGCTGGATCTTGCGGGCGCGGAAGACGCACATCTTGTCGTCGTCGGACAGCTCGTCCATGCCGAGAATGGCAATGATGTCCTGCAGGTCCTTGTAGCGCTGCAGGATTTGTTGGACGCCACGGGCCACCCGGTAATGTTCCTCGCCGATGATTTCCGGCGCCAGTGCCTTGGATGTGGACGCCAGCGGGTCCACCGCCGGGAACAACGCCTGCTCGGCCAGCGCACGCTCCAACACCACCGTGGCGTCCAGATGCGCAAACGTGTTGGCCGGCGCGGGGTCGGTCAAGTCGTCGGCAGGCACATACACCGCCTGGATGGAGGTGATGGAACCTTTGTTAGTGGAAGTGATGCGTTCCTGGAGGCCGGCCATCTCCTCGGAGAGGGTCGGTTGGTAACCGACGGCCGAAGGCGTGCGCCCTAACAGAGCCGACACTTCCGAGCCGGCCTGTGAGAAACGGAAGATGTTATCGACGAAGAGCAGCACGTCCTGATTATCCTCGTCGCGGAAGTGTTCGGCCATGGTGAGGGCGGAGAGGGCGACGCGCAGACGGGCGCCGGGCGGCTCGTTCATCTGGCCGTAACACAATGCCACCTTGGAGCCCTCGGTTAGGATCGGGTTGCCTTGGGCATTGAGCCGCGGATGACCTTTGTCGTCGCGCTCGGTGGCGATGACGCCGGACTCGATCATTTCCCAGTAGAGGTCATTGCCCTCGCGGGTGCGCTCGCCCACCCCGGCAAACACGGAAAATCCGCCGTGGGCTTTGGCGATGTTGTTGATGAGTTCCATGATGACGACGGTCTTGCCCACTCCGGCACCGCCGAACATGCCGCCCTTGCCGCCCTTGAGCAGCGGGCAGATCAGGTCGATCACCTTGATGCCCGTAACCAGCACCTCCGTATTGGCCGATTGCTCGGTAAGCTGCGGAGCGGGCCGATGGATCGGGGAACGCAGCGAAGCGTCCGCGATGGGCACGTTTTCATCCACCAGGTCGCCGGTGACATTGAAGATGCGGCCCAACACCTGTTTTCCAACAGGCACGGAGATCGGCCTGCCGGTGTCGGTTAGGGACATCCCGCGCTTGAGACCATCGGTCGTGGACATGGCCACGGCCCGCACCCAGCCATCGCCGAGGTGTTGCTGGACCTCCAGCACGAGCTTGGTGTCCACGCCGTTGAGCACGTATTGAATCTCCAGCGCGTTGTAGATGGTGGGCAGGTTGCTGGCCTTGGAGAAATCCGCGTCGATGACGGCGCCGATGATTTGGACGATGGTTCCGGTGTTGCTCATGGGGGGGAATTTTTGCGGGTTGAAGGGATGGGGGGTGGCTAAGAAGCAAGTGGAACAACCCTTGGTCATTCCATGGCTTTCATGGCGGTGGTGATTTCGAGAAGCTCGGAGGTGATGGCGCCCTGGCGGAGTTTGTTGTATTCGAGGGTGAGTTCCTTGATGAACTTCTGCGCGTTGTCGGTGGCGGATTTCATCGCGACCATGCGTGCGGAGTGCTCGGAGGCGCGGGCCTCAAGGTGCGCCTGGAACACCTCGTAGTTGAGATAGAGCGGAAGAATCGTGGCCAGCACCTCGGCCGGATTGGGCTCAAATTCATAGTCGCGGTCCGGATCGCTCTTGTGGGCTTCAAGGGAAAAGCCGCCGCCGATCATCTCAAACGCCTGGTCCTCATCCGGCCGATGGCCTTGCAGTGGCAGCAAGGTGACCACCTTGGGCTCCTGGCGCATCGTGTTGTAGAAATTGGTGAAGGCAATGGAAACCTTGTCGTAATTGCGCTCCAGGAATTGTTTCCCAACAAAACTGGCGATCGGCCGGGTCTCGCCGAATGGCACCGGATCCCTGACGGTGAAATCCGCGATGACTTTCCTGCCGAGCTTTTCGCACAGCACCCGCAGCTTGCGGCCCACGGTGACGAAGTCCGCCTGCGGGGATGTCTGCGCCTGGATCTTGCGGGCCAGATTGGTGTTGATGGCGCCGCACAGGCCCTTGTCGGTGGAGATGACCAGCACCAGCTCGCGGTTGCCGGGGCGGTGCTCGAGATAGGGATGGAGCTCGTCACGAAAGTTCTTGCGGATGTCATAGAGCACCTGCAACAGGTGCTTGGAGTAGGCCCGCCCGCCCAGCGCCTGATCCTGCGCCTTTTTCATCTTGGCGGCGGCGACCAGCTGCATGGCACGGGTGATCTGCGCGGTGTTTTTCACCGACTTGATGCGCCTGCGGATGTCGCGGAGATTGGCCATTTTTTGGGGAGGAGTTAAGGGTTATGGGTTATATGTTATTGGTAACAAGCTGGTTACAGGTGCCGGGTCTTCATCTAATAACCTTTAACAAATAACATCTAACATCCAAGATCATTTCCACCCGAGTTTGAAGTCCTCGACGCCCTGCCTGACCAACTCGATCATGGCGGCGTCCTTCTTGAGGTCCGGCTTTTCATTGCGGATGCGATCCAACAACTCTGACTTGCGGGTGTTGAAGAATTCCCCGAGGCCGGCCTGGAAGCGGCGCACATCGGCCACGCGGACGTCGTCGAAGTAACCGTTTTGCATGGCAAAGAGATAGATGGATTCCATCTCCATGGCCAGCGGGCTGTATTGGTTTTGTTTGAAGAGCTCGACGATGCGCGCGCCGCGGTCGAGCTTCTTCTTGGTGGAGGCATCCAGATCGGACCCGAACTGGGCGAAGGCCTGCAGTTCGCGGAATTGCGCGAGGTCGAGCTTGGTGGTGCCGGCGACCGACTTGATGGTTTTGGTTTGCGCGGCGGATCCCACGCGCGACACCGAAAGGCCCACCGAGATGGCCGGCCGGATACCTTGATAGAACAGGTCGGTCTCGAGGAAAATCTGGCCGTCGGTGATGGAAATGACGTTGGTGGGAATATAGGCGGACACGTCACCAGCCTGCGTCTCGATGATGGGCAACGCGGTGAGCGAGCCGTCGCCAGCGGCCTTGGACAGGCGGGCGGAGCGCTCGAGGAGGCGGGAATGCAGATAGAACACATCGCCCGGATAGGCCTCGCGGCCGGAGGGACGGCGCAGAATCAGCGACACCTGGCGGTAGGCCACCGCATGCTTGGACAGGTCATCGAACACAATCAGGCAGTCCTGACCCTTGTCCATGAGATACTCGGCAATGGCGCATCCCGCATAGGGCGCAAGATACTGCATGGCGGCGGCGTCCGAAGCCGAGGCGGAAACGATGGTGGTGTATTCCATCGCACCGGCGTCTTCGAGAATCTTCTGGGTGCGGGCAACGTTGGAGAGCTTCTGGCCGATGGCCACATAAATGCAATACAGCGGCTTGTGGTTCTGCAGCTTGCCCTGCTCCGCGGCCTTGTTTTGCTGGGCTTGGGATATGATGGTGTCCACCGCGATGGTCGTCTTGCCCGTGGAGCGGTCGCCAATGATGAGTTCGCGCTGGCCGCGGCCAATCGGAATCATCGCGTCAATGGACATGATGCCGGTCTGCACCGGCACCGATACCGATTTGCGCTTGATGATACCGGGCGCGATTTTTTCCATCGGATAGTAGGCGGCCGCGGCGATGGCGCCCTTGCCATCGATCGGCTCGCCCAAGGCATTGACGACGCGGCCGAGCAGTGCCTCACCGACAGGGACGGAGAGCAGCTTGCCGGTGGTGCGGCATTCGTGGCCCTGTTTGACGGCCGCATAGTTGCCGAGCAAAACCACCCCGACCTCGTTTTCCTCGAGGTTGAGGGCCATGCCGGTGACCCCGCCACCAAACTCGATCATTTCATTGAGCATCACGTCGGAGAGGCCTTCGACCTTGGCGACGCCATCGCCCACCTGACGGACAATGCCGACGTTGGATTTTTCGACGGACGTGGTGATGCCCGCGATCTGTTGTTCGAGTTCCTGGAGGATGCTGCTCATAAGTGAAGTTGGCTAGGGGGAAAGGATGCGGTTGGCGGCGGGTGGAAGGAAGCGTCACAGCGCGTTGGCGAAACGGTCGAGACGGCCCCGTATGGAACCGTCGATCACATCGTTGCCCACCCGGATGCGCAGGCCGCCGAGCAGGGCGGGGCTGATTTGGTATTGGAGCACCAGACCCGGCCCGTATTTTTCAGTTAGACTGGCGAGTACCCGCTGTTGACTGGCGGCATCCAGCTCCACGGCACTCTCCACGACCCCCTTGCGGCTTTCGTAGGCGAGGCGCGTCAGGCGGAGCAAGGCGCTGAGGATGGCGGCGTAATCGCGCGGCTTGGCCTCGACCAAGCGCGCCACCACCAGGCGCAACTTCGCCTCGTCGAGCCGCCCGTCGGTCTGGCATAGCCCAAACAGGCGGCGGGCGCTGGCGGTGGCGAGTTTTGAGATCTTCATGACAACAGGGCTGGACTAACGGACAATCAGGCTTCCACTTCGGTCAGCGCGGCTTCGTTGAGACGGCGCTGGTCTTCAGGTGTTAGAACCTTGCCGGCAACCTGCGCGGTGGTCGCTGCCACGAGCCGGCCGAATTCGCGCTTCAACTCAAGGCCGAGCCGCTCGCGGTCGGCCTTGGCGGCGGCATCCGCCTTGACCAGAATCTGTTGGGCTTGGGCGATGGCCTCCTGGGCTTTTTGCTCGGTGAATGCGGCGGCCCCCAGCTTCGCATCATTGATCATGCGCACGGCTTCGGCGTGGGCCTTGGCGATGGCGGCCGCGGTTGTCTGCTCGGATTCGGCGAGTTGTTGTTCGATGAGCTTGAGTTTTTCCTCGCCCTCGGCGATGCGTTCGCGGCGCTGTTCGAGCATGGCCTGGATCGGGCCGAAGGCATACCTCTTGAGGACGAAGACGACCACCAGGAAGTTGACACAACTGGCAATGAAATACGGCCAATTGACGCCGAATTTCCCGAACAATTCGGAAACGACGGAGTCCTGGGACTCGGCGGCTAGAGCAAGGAGCGTGAACATGGCGGAGAGGCTTGTGAAATGGAAAAAACCAGGCGTGATGCGCGGGGGGCCGGGCTGTCACGCCACCCCCCGGCGCTGAGAATCGCCGCTGCCTTTACTTGATGGCAAAGGCTGCGAGGATGAACACCCCTTCGGCCAATGCGGCGAAAATAATCGCATTGACGAGAATCGGGGTGGACGCCCCCGGATTGCGGCCGGTGGCTTCAGCGGCCTTGGAGCCGAGGATGCCGATGCCAAGGCCGGCACCGAGCGCGGCACCGGCGATGTGGATGTTGCCGACCATTCCGGAAGCGGCTTCAGCAAGCATGGGGATTAGGGTCATGATGTCAGTTGGTTGGTTGTGTGTTGGTTTCGGGCGCCTCCCACGATCCAGCATGGTCCAGGCACCGAGAGGGTCAGTGGGCGTCGTGCCCGGTGTGTTCGCAGATGAGGCGCAGGAAGACGACAGTGAGCAACATGAATACCAGCGCCTGCACGAAGCCCACGAACAACTCCATGAATAAAAATGGCAACGCCGGCAGAAACGCCAGGCTCTTGGGCACCAGACCCATCAGCTTTTCCATCGTCTGCTCGCCGCCATAGATATTGCCAAACAAGCGGAAGGTGAGCGCCACCGGACGGATGCAGATGGAAATGATCTCCAACACGCCAACGGCGAGAAACATCACCACCATGAACAGGCGCATGAGCCCGTGAAACTGCCCCTTGGGCGCGAAGATGTGCGCGAGAAACCCGCGCACGCCGTTCTCGGCGAGTGCCCAATACAGCCACAGCAGGTTGAAGATGAAAGCCATCGCCAGGGTCATGTTCAAATCGGCATTGCCCCCGCGCAGAAACCCCACAATCTCGCCATGCGCATTGTAACGACCGATGGTGCCCACCCCCGGAATCAGCCCTACCCAGTTGGTCACTAATATGAACAGGAAAATCGTGGCGAAAAACCAGAAAGTCTTCTGCACCAGACGGGGCCCCAAAATGCTGCCGATGAAATCATAAAGCCCCTCCACCACCCACTCCGCAAAATTTTGAAATCCCGCGGGCACCAGTGCCATCTGCTTGGTGGCAGCCCGACAAAACACGGTGATGATGGCGACCGAAATCCACACCATCAACATCGAGTTGGTGATCGGCAACCCCGGCCAAAGCGGTTCCGCTTGCACCGCCAATCCACCCTCCTCCGCTGCACGAGCAAGCAGGGGAGTTAGCAACCAAAGGGCCGTCGTGGGAAGAATCAAACGCATGAATCGGGAGGCGCGAGCCTATTACAGCCCCTTGAATCCGCAAGTATTTTTCCCGCAAATTTTCACATTTACTGTGCACTCATTGATTTCTAATGACTTACTCATCTTTATTTCCCTATTCCCTCGATGCGGTGTAGGCCGCCGCCGCTGCGGAGCCGAGTCTGAGCCCCTCGCCGCCGAGGCCCGCGGTGATTAGAATCTGGAAGCCGCAGGCCAGGGCTTGCGCGACCAAGGCCTCGGTGGGCAGGCACAAGCGCCCGCCCACCTCCTGCAATTGGAACCGTAGCGCACCGATGCCGTGGAACCCCCGATAGACCACCTCACTGCATGCCAGGCAATCGGCGCTGCGGAAGTCGAACAGAAAATCGTAAGGCTTGCCGGCATGCCCCAGCGCCCGCTTGAGGGCCATTGCCAGATCTGCCCCGGCCAGCGGCGAACGCAGCACGCAAAAAGCATCCACCTGCAGGGTCTCCCCGAGGGGACGCACCCGCACCCCGTCCTTTTTCGCCTCCAAAAACCAATGCCGGTGGCCAACATCTAACGGCAATTCCAGCCCCAGCCGCAGGCACTCCTCCCGCGAGCCGAGATAGAGTGCGGTATGCGGCCAGAAGCCGGGCAAAAACCAATTGCTCAGCGCATCCTCATGGCGGGTGACAAACACATCGCCCGGCTGCAGATACTCCACCACCGCCACCCGTATCGCATCGGTGATCCGCTTGGGCGCGCCGCCAGATCTTGCCCCCGGCTGGCGCAACTCGGAAATCGCCCGCCCGGACACCTCGAAGATTCCAAACATCACCTGTCGCCATGCCGAGCGCTGCCGCCGCCACAACGCAAACCAGCGATACGCAAACACACGCTTGAGCGCATCGCGCCGCCGCCGCTCCATCAGCGGCTGCTCCGCCGCTAACAATTCCACCACCGGCCGCAATTGCGGGTCAGCCGCCAGCCCGCGGATGGCCGCATGCTGCGCAAAATAAAAGTCCGTCGCCGCCAGCAAGCGCCGCAGGGTCGCCGGATGGGTCGCCGCCTTGAACACCGTCGTGAAGGTCTTGCGCGGAATGCCCGCCACCACATCCGCCTCATCCAGCTTTTTCCATAGCAGCGGTTGCTCGCCCGCCAAATCAATCACATAGCGGTTGGCCCGCATCAACACACAGGCGGCGGCAAAGGCCGTCGCAAACACCGGCAGACGCTGTTGCCACTCGAGGGTCCCACGCCCCGCCACCGCCGCCAATTCCTCCAGCGTTTCTAACAATGCTGCCCGCGCCGCCAGATATCCCGCATAGCGGTGGCGCACCGACTCGTCCTCGTCCGGCAGAAAATACCCGCGCGCCAAAGCCGCCGCCACGCTCGCCAGATCCTGCCGCATGTCGGATGCTTCCGGCAAGGCCCCGGCCACCGCCAACACCGCGGCGATTCCGCGCGTGACGGCGATGCCGTTAGCCTGAGAGTTTCCAACCACCCGGCCAGCCATGCAGCAACCCGGCCACCCCGTCAATTCCTTCCTCAGGCTCCGGCCCCAATCCCTTCCGCCACCTGACTAACATTTTCTAACAATCAAGTCATGCGGCGGCCCACACCCGCCGTTTTCCCAGCAGGCAGGCCGCTTGCACACGCAGCGGGGCTAAAAGTCAAGAACTCACTGAGAAAAAAATATGATATTTCCTCAGGTTTTTCCTTGTCACCCACCCCCCCTGTTCGCATAAACGCCGCTGCCATGAACAAAGCAGAACTTATTGAAGCCGTCCAGAAAGCCCTCGGTAAAGACACCACCAAACGCGCCGCTGACGAAGCCGTCGAAGCCGTTTTTGACTCGATCGCCAAGGGCATCAAAAAAGACAAGAAGGTCCAGATCATTGGCTTCGGCACTTTTGAAGTGAAGAAGCGCGCCGCTCGCATGGGTCGCAACCCGAAGACCGGCGAATCGATGAAGATCGGTGCCTCCAAGTCCGTCGGATTCAAGCCATCATCGGTGCTCAAGGGCAGCCTGTAACTCCCCTGACGCATTCACCCTGCGCTTTAATCCCGAACTGATGAAAACCCCGGCCCAAGCGCCGGGGTTTTCCGTATATGCGGCCGGCGGTCGCTGCGGGTTGTGTGGACATGCCGTGACTTTTACCGTAAGACCCGCCCGCCCCACCCCGCCAACCGCCCCATGAAACCGCGTACCACCCTCGCCACCACCCAACTTCCCGACGGCACGCCGCTCGTCCTGCAGGAACACGACGGCCGCCACTATCTGCTTGTCCAAGGCCAACAAATCGCCGGGCCCGCCACCCAAGGCGCGGAGGAGGAACTCGCCCGCCTCGCCTGTGCCCCATTCCGTCCCGCCCGCCAACCCAAGATCTTTCTTGTTGGGCTCGCCCTCGGCCACACGCTGGCGGCGGTGGCCGAAGCACTGCCGCAAAAACGCGCCAACTTTGTCGTGGCCGAGCCGCTGGCCGAGCTTCCGCTGTGGCATCGCGCGCACCTGCCTGGCAGCCTGTTCAACAACGACCCGCGCGTCACCCTGGTGTTAGATCCAGGACCCGCCGGCCTGGCCCGACACGCCGGCAGCCTCCACTCCATCATCATCCATCTGGATGCCGCCCCCACCGGCGAGCGCAACCGCCCGTGGGTCGATGACCGGCGCTGGCTGGCCGCCGCCTATGAGGCGCTGCAAGCCGGTGGCCTGCTCGCCATCGCCGCGTCACGCCCGGAACCCACCCTCACCCGCCGCCTGCAACGCTGTGGCTTTGCCGTGGCCGAACACCTGGTCCCGGTCACCCCGAATGCCAAGAAAACCCGGCTCCAGCCGATTTGGCTTGCTAGAAAAGGCAAGGCCTTCGAGTGATGCCGCGATGAACTCAATGGCCGCTGTATGCCTCGGCTCCGGCGTCTGAGGTGATGCCTTCCTTGGCGACGAGCTTCTGCCAAACCGCGCCGTAGATGGCGATGCCGATGAAGCACACCAAGGGGATGGCGAAGCCGGCCTGCATGCCGCTCTTGTCGGCAATGGCACCCATGAGTGCGGGGGCGATGGCGCCGCCGACGATGGCCATGACGATGAAGGAAGCGCCCTTCTTGGTGTTTTCACCAAGGCCGCGGATGCCGAGCGCAAAGATGGTCGGAAACATCACCGACATGAAGAAGTAACTGATGATCAACGCCGCCGCGGAAACAATACCAAGGCCCGCCACCACCAACCCCATGCAAAGGACATTGGCCAGGCCATAGACCGCCAGCGCCAAATGCGGTTTCATCTTGGTCATCAGGAAGCTGCCGGAGAAGCGGCCGACCATGAACAACACCATGCCGCCGAGCGAGAGCCACATCGCAGCCTTCTGTTCCGACCACTTGTTGACTTCCACCACGTAGTTGATGAAAAAGCTGTTAATGCCGGTTTGTGCGGCGACATAAAGGAATTGGACCACCACAGCGAACACAAAGTGCGGCTGCGACCACAGCGAGCGCTCGCCCGTCGTCCGGTCCTTGTGCGTCCCGTCGGCCTTGGCGTGCTCCGTGGTGTGCACGTCGGGAATCGTGCTGAACGCAAACATGATGAAAACCAGCGTCACCACCACGCCAAGCCCTAGATATGGCATGGCCAGTTGCGCGTTGCTGATATTGACCTCGCCCGTCGAGGAGAAGATCATCAGGCCGCCAATGAAGGGCCCCAGAATCCAGCCGATGGCATTGTTGGTCTGGGCAAGATTGATGCGGCTGGCACCGGTTTCCGGCGGGCCGAGCACCGTCGTGTAGGGGTTGGCGATGGTTTCCAAACAGGTAAGCCCTAACGCAATGACGAACAGACCTAACAGGAATGCGGCAAACGCCGTCACCTGCGTGCCTTGATCAACGGCGACCAGAGCCTGCTTGGTGGCGTTGAACTGTTTGCCAAACTCTTTTTCCGGCAAGGTGGGCGCAAGGGCGGTGAGTGCCACGCGGACCTTGGGCAGACATTTGGAGGCGGGCAACAACACGGCGGCATCTTCCAGCGCCGCACCCGCGGCGGCCAGATCGGTGGCGGCCTTGGCCTCGGCGGCCACCTTGTCAAAGGCGGCCAGCTTCCCGGGATCTAACGGAAGTTCGACCGCCTTCGCCGCGCGTTCCAGGTTGACCCGCACATCCATCAGCTTGGCCTTGGCCTCGGGCGAGCTGACCACTTCCATGTTGAATTTTTCCGCCACCCAGCCACTGACCCCGCTCCATTTGTCGGCCTTGGTGGCCGGCACAAACCAGAACGCGCCAACCGCGAAGAGGAACAAACCGAAGAGGATGCCACCCTTGTAGCCGAAGCGCCGCGCAATCATGCCCGCGGGCAACGCCATCAGGAAGTAGCCGCCATACACCGCCGCCTGCACACAACCGGACTGCGCCTTGGTCACCACCAGCGAGTTTTGAAAATGCTTGTTGAGGACATCCAGCAGAGCGTGGGCAAATCCCCACAGCAGGAACAAACTGCAAACAAGTGCAAACACGAACGCGTAGTTCTTACCGTCGGCAGTGCGAAAAAGACTGTTTGATGGTTTCATGGTCGGAAGTGAAAATAGGCATCCGGCCCGTATTACCAAGCAATTTCTTGGAAATTTTTCGCACCGATCAACCCTTTTCCATCTGCGAGCCGGTGTCTCGATCTGCTGAAACGCTTGCACTGCCGCCAATCCCGGACTTCTCTAGGCCATGTCCTATCCGCTCAACCCCGCCCTGCTCCCGCGCGGGGCCGCGGCTGATGACATCCTCAATGTCTTCCTCGACTATCTGACCAGCGCCGGCATCGAGCCGTATGCACATCAGGAAGAAGCGATCCTGGAAATCTTCCAGGACAAGAACGTCATCCTTGACACCCCCACCGGTTCCGGCAAGACGCTGGTGGCGCTGGCCATGCAGTTCAAATCCCTCTGCCAGGACCGCCGCTCGTTTTACACCGTCCCTATCAAAGCCCTCGCCAACGAGAAATTCCTCGCCCTCTGCCGGATCTTCGGACCGCAACACGTCGGCATGCTCACTGGCGATGCCACCGTCAACCACGCCGCCCCGGTCATCTGCTGCACCGCGGAGATCCTCGCCAACATGGCTTTGCGCGATGGGGCCGCCGCACCCGTCGATGACATCATCATGGACGAGTTCCACTACTACGCCGATGCCGCGCGCGGCTCCGCCTGGCAAATCCCGCTGCTCACCCTGCCGCGCGCCCGCTTCCTGCTGATGTCAGCCACCCTCGGCGACGCCTCGTTGTTTGCCAGGCAACTCACCACTCTAACCAAAGCGCCGACCGCCCTCGTCCACTCCGACCAGCGCCCGGTGCCGCTGGAATTTTCCTACTCCACCACCCTGTTGCAGGACAAGGTGGCCGAACTCGTGGAGGCCGGCCGGGCACCGATCTATCTGGTCCACTTCACCCAGAACGCATGCGCCGAGACCGCGCGCGACCTGCTGTCCACCAACTATTGCAGCAAGGAGGAAAAGGCCGCCATCGCCCGCGCCCTTCACGACGCCGATTTCCGCAGCCCCTACGGCCGCGAACTGGCCAAGATCCTGCGCCACGGCATCGGCATCCACCACGCGGGACTCTTGCCGAAATACCGGCTCTTGATAGAAAAGCTGACCGGGGCGGGCCTGCTCAAGGTGGTTTGCGGCACCGACACACTGGGCGTCGGCGTCAACGTGCCGATCCGCACGGTGATGTTCACCGGGCTGTGCAAATACGACGGCCGTGGCACCAGGATTCTGAGCGCCCGGGACTTCCGCCAGATCTGCGGCCGCGCCGGCCGCCGCGGCTTCGATGCCATTGGCTATGTGGTTGCCCAAGCGCCCGAACATGTCATCGAGAACCTCAAACTCGAAGCCAAGGCCGCCGGCAATCCTAACAAGAAGCGCAGCCTCGTCAAACGCAAGCCGCCAGAGCACAACTTCGTCCACTGGGACGAGACCACCTTCGACAAACTCCGCGCGGCGCCGCCCGAGCCGCTCACCTCCAGCTTTGCCATCGCCCACCACACGCTGCTCAACGTGCTCTCGCGCACCACCGAGGACGGCTGCGCCGCCCTCAAGGACCTCATCCAGCGCTGCCACGAGCCTGCCTCCAAGCGTGCCGACCTATCCAAGCGGGCCTGGCAACTCTTCCGCGGCTTGGTCGGTTCCAAGATCCTGCACATCCTGCCGGTCGCCGCCCGCAGCGGACCTAACAAAGTTATCGTGGATGTGTCGCTGCCCGAGGATTTTTCGATCAACCACGCGCTGAGCCTGTGGTTGTTGGACGCGATCCCGCAACTTGATCCGGCCGCCGACGACTACGCGCCCAACCTGATCTCCCTGATCGAGGCGATCCTGGAAAACCCGGATGTGGTGCTGCGCAAACAAGTCGATCTGCTCAAATCCGAGCTGATGGCCCGCCTCAAGGACGAGGGCGTCGAGTATGACGCGCGCATCGCCCGGCTTGAGGAAGTCGAGTGGCCGATGCCCGGCAAGGATTTCATCTACACCACCTTCAACGCCTTCAAGCTGCGCCACCCGTATCTGGGCAGCGAGAACGTCCGGCCCAAGTCGATCGCCAGGGAGATGTTGGAGAACTATCAGTCGTTCGAAGACTACATCAAAACCTACAAACTCGAACGCTCCGAGGCGGTCCTGTTGCGCCACCTCAACGAGGTGTACAAAGTCCTGTCCCAGACCGTGCCGGACGCCGCCAAAAACGAAGCCGTCCACGAGGCGGAAGCGTTCCTCGAACTCATCGTCCGCCACACCGACTCCAGCATGCTCGATGAGTGGCAGAGCATCGGCCTGACAGACGCCCCATCTGGAATTTCAAATCTCAAATCTGAAATTTCAAATCTCAAATCCCAAATTCCGGTCCCGCCGTTCACCCGCGACCGTGCCGCCTTCAGCCGCCACTTGCGCAACCACCTGCTCACCCTCGTCACCGCGCTCTCGCGCTATCAAACCGAGACCGCGCTAGGATTGTTAGAACAGGCGGATGCCGCCGGCAAGCCGTGGACGCCCGAGCGCCTGCTCAAACTGTTGGACGCCTACCACGCCGCCCGCCACCACATCCGTCTCGATCCGGAGGCGCGCAACGCCCGCCACACCCACCTGCCACCGCTGCCCAAGCCATCCGACTCGCAAAAGTTCCTGCCCGTCGAGCAATCCCTGATTGACCCCGACGACCTCAATGACTGGGCGGTTTTCCTCACCCTCGACCTGGAGAAATCCGACCTCACCCGCACCCCGGTGCTCCTGTTGGAAACCCTGGCGCCACGCTGACGCCCGGTCTGGGTAGGCGCGTGGGTGAGACCGCGGAGGGAAACCTGAGAAAATTTCCCTCGTTTCTTGACAGCTGGCAATATTCACGTATTTATGGCCGTATGAAAACCACCATTGATCTGCCCGACAACCTTCTTGAGCGGACCAAGATTGCGTCGGCACGCCGCCGCTGCTCGATCAAGAATCTGGTCATTGAGGGGTTGGAGACCGTGCTGCGGGAGGAAGCCCCACCCGCCCCACCCGCCGCCGCGCTGGCCCGTCTGCGCCACGGCTACCACCTTGGCGGCCAGCCTCTCACCCGGGATCAAGTCCATGGTCATTGAACGCTTCCTCGACACCAACATTCTCCTCTACGGTTACGATCTGGACGCGGTGGCCAAACGCGGCATTGCACTGGCGTTGATTGAGGATGGCTGGCACCTCCTTGGACGCACCGCCATCAGCGTGCAGGTTCTGCAGGAGTTCCACGTCAACTTCACCCGCCGCGGCCACCCCGCCAGCGAGGCCGCCACGCTCACCGGGGACTTCTCCTTGTGGCCGGTCATCGACAACACCCTCGCCCTCTTCCGCCTCGGACTTTCCCTCCAATCCCGCTGGCAACTCTCCCTGTGGGATGCCATGATCCTCGCCGCAGCCCAAACCTGTGGCGCCCGCGAGCTTCTCACCGAAGATCTCAACCACGGCCAGAACTACGGCAGCGTCCGCGCCATCAACCCGTTCCTGTGACACCACCGCACAGGAGGCACTGTGCGGACCACCCCGCTCACTTGTCCAGATAGGCCTTCGCCCAATCCGGTGCGTCCTCGGCAAAACCCGCGACCGAGCCGATAGGTTTGCCATCGGGACGAATGAAACGCTCGATGAGCGCCGGACCGTGCGCGGCGCGGGACTTGATAACCACATGCCGCCCGTCGGCGGCAAACCCCCATTGCTCGATGAACGGTTTGCCCGCATTGATCCGCGCGGTGACCTTGCCGCTTGCACACAACACCAGGCGCGATCCCACCGGCACCCCCTTGTAAATGTCCAACTGCTTCTTGCCGGCTTCCTCCTTCGAGCAATCCACCCAGCCGACCACGCCATCGGGCGCCACCTGCGGTTGCTGCGCCGTGGCCAGCGTTGTCCAGCGGTCGCGAGTGCCGTCGGCATACGTCACCTCCACGTTGCCCACCGCCGCCCCCTGCCAGTCGGGGATTTTTCTAACATCAACAATCGCGGCCTTGGCCACCGTCTTCACGGTCTCGGCGCCCGTCTGATTGTCCGCGGCCAGTCCCGCCAGCGGCCATCCCAACACCATCGCAAGCAGCAGTTTTTTCACGGCGCCAGCGTGATACTGGAATGCTGGCGTGTCAACGCCGGCGTTTCAGCCTGTCAAATTCGGACTTGCCATCTGGAAATATTCACCCATATTCATTTTCGTATGACGTCCTCACTTCTATCACCCAAATACCAAATTGTAATCCCGAAAGAGATTCGCCAAACCCTCAATCTCAAACCCGGCCAAAAGCTCAACGTCACCCGCAATGGCGACCACATCGAACTGCACCCCATCCTCACACCGCAACAACTTGTCGGTTTCCTCGCCGATTGCCGTCAGATTGAATTCAAACGTGAAGCCGACCGCAAGCTGCCATGACCCGTCCCTGTCTCGACAGCTCCGCATGGATTGAGATATTTCACAATGGCGCCAACACGAAAGTCTTTCTCAAAGCCCTTGGAGATCCGGCCAGTGTCATTGTCTCCACCATCTCGCTCTATGAAGTGTGGAAGTACACCGCGCAACATGCGGATGAGCACCGCGCGCAACGCCTCATCGAGGCCATGCAACAGGGGGTGGTGGTTGACGTTGACCCGGCCCTCGCCATCCAAGCGGCCGCCCTCAGCCTCCAGCACAAAATCGCCATGGCCGACAGCCTCATCTATGCCACCGCCCTCAGCCACAACGCCACCCTGTGGACGCAGGACGACGCTTTCCAACACCTGCCCAACGTGAAATACTTCCCCAAGCGGAAATCCTGAGCTTTTCCTATCGCTTGCCCCTGCGGACCTTGCGGACGAAGTCGTTCATCTTGTTCTCACCGGCCTCAATGCGTTCCACGAGCTTGAGCTGGGTGCGGCAGCGGTCGAGATTGTGGCCGGGCCGGTGGGTCTTGAAATAGACGTCGCCCTCGATGTGGTCGGTTAGAAAGCGGATCCCCACTTCCAAGCTCATCAACTTGCCGGCAAACGCGAGGTGCTCGATTTCCGTGTCGTTGATGAAGGCGCTGGCGGAATCCAGATAGCCTTCCACCAGTGCCTCGAACATCGGCATCTGCATTTGCACCTTGGACAGGTCCGTCTCGTCCTCCGCCGCGGGGCTGGTGGCACTGCGCACCAGGTCGCCGAAGTCGTAAAGCGCCAGGCCGGGCATCACGGTGTCCAGATCGATCACGCACACCGCCTCGTCGGTTTCCGCGTCGATCATCACGTTGTTGATTTTGGTGTCGTTGTGGGTGACGCGCAGCGGGATGGCTCCCGCCGCGATGCCAGCGAGCAGCATTCCTGTTAGAGATTCGCGCTGGCAAACGAAATCGAACTCGGGACGGACGGCGGCGAGGCGTCCGCAGGGGTCTGCGGCGGCCACCTCCAGCAGGCGTTGGAAGCGCTTGCGGGTGTGGTGGAAATCCGGAATGGTTTCGCGGATGGAGGTGGCATCCAGGTCGCTGACCAGGTCCTGGAAGGAACCGAAGGCGCGGGCGGCCTGATAGGCCTGACGGGTGTTTTCGACCACATCGTAAGTGACGCAGCCCTCGATGAAATTATAACAGCGCCAGACGCCGCCGGCGGGATCTTCCACCCAGGCGCCGCCGCTGCGGGCGGGAAACAGGTTGAGGGTTTGGCCACCGAGATCCTTTTTCACGCGCAGCACCTTGTCGTTGATGTGGCGCGTCACACACTCGACGTTGCGCATCACCGCGTAGGGATCCTTGAACACATTGCGGTTGATCGACTGGAAGATATAGCGCCGCAGGGAGCCATCCGCCTGACGGAAGGTGCCACAGTAGGTGGAGTTGATGTGACCGCTGTCGATTTCCTCGCCGCTAACAAACTCCCCCTGCACGGCAAACTGGTTGCCTATGCCGGCCACCAGTTGCTGGACCTGCAAATCCTTTGTTTGTGCCGGGTGGATGGGGTTAGACATGGGGTTGGCTGGGTGTGCGGCGAGGGTAAGTCAGGAGGATCCGCCTATGCAATCAGGAAATCCACGACTTCCCGCCGGAGGCGCATTCGTGAGAATGAGGGCGGCAAAATCCGCATCCCCGGATGCCTCGCCATCGCCCCTCCGCGTTGTCACCAACGCGCCTACGAAGAACCAGCGGGCGCATCGCTTTCCCGCAATCCATTACCTAACAACCTGACCATGGCCTGCGCGGCCTGGCGGCCGGCCGCCAGCACCTCGTGATGGTCGAGCGCCGCGGGCGACATCCCCGCCGCCCAGTTGGTGAGACAGGAAAAGGCCGCCACCCGCAGGCCCAGCGCGCGGGCCTGGATGGTTTCCAGCACGGTGCTCATGCCCACGGCATCCGCACCCAGGGTGCGCAGCATGCGGATTTCCGCCGGGGTTTCATACTGCGGGCCGCGCAACCCGGCATACACCCCTTCGTGCAGCGTCATCCCTTGGACCATGGCGGCGGCACGGAACGCGGCCCGCCATTGCGGGTCATACGCTGATGTTAGATCGATGAACTCCGCGCCCTGCAGCGGCGAGGCGGCGGTCAAATTGAGATGGTCCGCAAGCATCATCCAAGCGCCCGGCGCAAAGTGCGGGTTGAGCGTTCCGGCGGCGTTTGTTAGAACAAGCCGCTCAACCCCCTGCCGCGCCAGCCACCTGACGCCGGCGGCCACCTGCTGCGGGCTGTGGCCTTCGTAAAGATGCAAACGCCCTTGCATGAGCACCACGGGGGAGCCGCCGAGCGTGCCAAAGACGAATTTGCCGGCATGTCCCGGCACCGCGGCGGCGGGCAGCCCGGCCTCGCCAAACGCCACTTCACGATGGATTTCCACGACCTCCGCCAGCACGCCAAGGCCAGAACCTAACACAATACCGGTCAGTGGTCCAGACATCGGTTATCACCCTATCCGGCGGATCGTTTGGCCATGAGCTCCTCGATCTCGTCGGCTTCAATGGGGATGCCGGCCATGAGGTCGAGATTCGAGTCCTTGCCGATGAGCACATCGTTTTCCAAGCGCACGCCGAGGTTTTCCTCACGGATATAGATCCCCGGTTCGATGGTGAAGACCATGCCTTCGGCCACCGGTTCGTGCGGCGGAAACACATCGTGCACATCCACGCCGAGATGGTGCGAGGTGCCGTGCATGAAGTATTTCTTCACCAACGGTTTGTCCGGCCCTTGCGCCTTGGCGGCCTTGGCATCGATCAAGCCCAGCCCGATCAACTCGCCTTCCATCATCTCAATGACTTGCTTTTGGTAATCCAAGATCCGGATGCCGGGACGCAGGATGGCATTGGCGCCGCGCACGACGCGCAACACCGCATCGTAAACCTGCCGTTGACGCGGGCTGAAGCGACCGTTGACCGGCACCGTGCGGGTCAGATCCGAATTCCATCCGGCATACTCGGCTGCCACATCCATGAGCACCATCTCACCATCCTGACAGATCTTGTCGTTTTCCACATAATGGAGCACGCAGGCGCCCTTGCCGGAGCCGATGATCGGCCCGTAGGCAAACCCGCGCGACCCGCGGCGGAGGAATTCGTGAATGAACTCCGCCTCGATTTCCCACTCGCCCACACCGGGTTTGATAAAGCCGAGCACCCTGCGGAAGCCGGCTTCGGTGATATCGCAGGCTTGCTGGATGATCTGGATTTCCAACGGCTCCTTGATGATGCGCAGGCGGTTCATCAGCTGGGCCAGCCGTTGGTAGCGATGCAACGGGTAGCGGCGCTGGCAGTCCTTGACAAGGCGGTCATTGGCGGTTTCCACCGCCACGCTGGCGCGCAAGTGCTCGTTAGTGAACAGATAGATGTGATCCGCCTGCGGCACGAGCCGGTGCAGGGACGATTCGAACAGACTGGTCCACTCCACCCGCTCGATGCCGGTGGCCGCACGGGCCGCCTCCTTGGTCAGCTTGTCGCCTTCCCAGATGGCGATCAGCTCGCTGGTTTCCTTGACAAAGAGCCACTCCCGGTCTTTCGGATCCACGGCATCCGGCATCAGCACCAGCACGGTTTCCTCCTGATCCACCCCGGTCAGGTAGTAGAGGTCGCTGTTTTGTTTGAAAGCCATCGTGCCATCGGCATTGGTCGGCATGATGTCGTTGGCACAGAGGATCACAATGCTGTTAGGCTTGAGCAAGCCGCGCAAGCGCTCGCGATTGCGGATGAAAAACTGGGGATCGATAGGTTCGTAACGCACGGCGCGCATTTCACGCCATTCCACCACGGCGGGCAATCCTCATTTTGCACATTTTGGCCCACAGCCAGAGCCACCCCAACCCGATGGCCCCACCGGCGGTGTCCACCAGCACGTCGGAAACCCGTCCGCTGCGCGAGGGAATGAACGCCTGATGGATTTCATCGCTGGCCGCATACAACACCACCAGCGCCAGCGCCTTGGCGGCATCCGACCACTGCCATGGGCCGGCGGCGACGCCCCTGGTGTGGCGCAACGCCCACCACAGCAGCCCGGCCAGCACCGCGAATTCTGACAAATGCATGCACTTGCGGAACAGATAATGAATCTCCCCGATACGCAATGGCGACATCTGCGGAAACAGCCAGTGCATCAGGGGCTCAAAAATGCGCGAGGAATGGTGCGCCGACTGGGCATCCCCGGACGCGGAAAAAATCACGATCATCCAAAGCAATGGCGGCAACCAGAACTTCAAGGCCTGACGAGTGCGATGCATGGCGGGAAAATGCCTGATTTGCCCCGTGTGGCAATGGCAATGTGCAAACCGGTCGTTTCCGTTAGCCGCCGTGCCCCGCTACATGAAAAAAACTTCTTCCAAAATCGTCGCCAAGGTTGACAGTGCCAGCATCTCCCACCAAGTTGCGCGCGAGCAAGCAAAACACACCCCTATGTCCGATCCCACCCCCGGCTTTCGTGAGATGAAATCAGTGGTTGTCCGATTCGCCGGAGATTCAGGCGACGGCATGCAAATCGTTGGCGAGCGCTTTACCGACACCAGCGTCACCATTCCCAACTCGATCGCCACGTTCCCGGACTATCCCTCTGAGATCCGCGCCCCAGTCGGCACCATCGGCGGGGTTTCCGCCTTTCAAGTCCACTTCGGCAGCACCAAGGTCCTGACTTCCGGCGATGCCCCTGACGCGTTGGTGGCCATGAACCCGGCCGCCCTCGCCGTCCACCTGCCGGATCTGGTCACCGGCGGCCTGTTGGTGGTCAACACCGCCGCCTTCACCGAGGACAACCTGAAGATGGCCGGCTTCACCAGCAATCCGCTGGATGACCCGAGCCTGGCGGAAAAATACATCCTCATCGCCCTCGACATCACCGGTCTGGCGCTCGATGCCCTCAAGGAATCGACACTGACCAACCGCGAAAAACTCCGTTGCAAAAACTTCCTCGCCCTCGGCTTCATGTATTGGGTCTACAGCCGGCCGATCGAGCCGACCCTCGATTACATCACCGCCAAATGGGAGAAAAAGCTCCCCGCGCTGGCCGCGGCTAACATTGCCGTGGTCAAGGCCGGCTATTTTGTTGGGGAAACCTCCGAGCTCACCATCGAGCGTTACCGGGTGGCGCGGGCCGATGTGGCCCCCGGCATCTATCGGAAAATCTCCGGCAATGAAGCGACCGCGCTGGGTCTCATCGCCGCCTCCCAACGCTGCGGCCGCCCGTTGTTGTTCTCCGGCTATCCGATCACTCCGGCCACCTCCGTGCTCGAGGCCCTCGCCGGCTACAAGCACTTCGGCGTCACCACCGTTCAGGCCGAGGATGAAATCGCCGCCATCGGCGTCGCCCTAGGCGGCAGCTATGCCGGCAAGCTCGGGGCCACCGCCACCAGCGGCCCCGGCATGTGCCTGAAGAGCGAGTTCATGGGCTTGGCCGTGACCACCGAATTGCCACTGGTCATTATCAACGTCCAGCGCGGCGGCCCCAGCACCGGCCTGCCGACCAAGACCGAGCAATCCGACCTCCTTCAGGCGCTTTACGGCCGCCACGGGGAAAGCCCGCTGCCGGTCATAGCCGCCAACTCCCCATCCGATTGTTTCAGCGCGGCCTTTGAGGCGGCACGCATTGCCATTCAATACTCAACGCCCGTCATCCTGCTCACGGATGGATACCTGGCCAACGGCTCCGAGCCATGGCTGGTGCCCGATGAAGCGACGCTGCCGGACATTTCCAAGCCCTTTGCGGATGAGTCCCTACCCTACGTCGCCTTCGCCCGCGACCCGCAAACCCTCGCCCGCACCCACGCCATCCCCGGCCAACCCGGCCTCGAACACCGCATCGGCGGAATCGAGAAAAATGAAAAAGGCGCCATCAGCTACGACCCGGAAGTCCACAGCCTGATGACCCGCCTGCGCGCCGCCAAAGTCGCCGGCATTGCCAACAGTCTGCCGCCACTGGAAGTCAATGGTGACCGCAGTGGCAAGCTGCTGGTCCTCGGCTGGGGCGGCACCCATGGTGCCATCACCTCGGCGGTGACCGCCCTCCGCAGCGAAGGCCACGCGGTGAGCAGCACCACCCTGCGCCACCTCAATCCCCTGCCCGCCGACCTCGGCGCACTCATCCAAGGCTTTGAGCAGGTTCTCATTCCGGAACTCAACAACGGCCAGCTCAGCATCATCATCCGCGCCAAGTATCTGGTCGACACCCTATCCATGGGCAAGATCAAAGGCCAACCCTTCAAGATCAGCGAAATCCGCGAACGCATCCTCGAACTCCTCAACGCCTAACCGCCATGGCCACCGCTACCCCAAACCTCCCCGCCGTCCCGGAACTGAGCCGCAAGGACTTCGTCCCCTCTAACGAAGTCCGCTGGTGCCCCGGCTGCGGCGATTACGCCATCCTCAACTCGCTGCAACGCGCCTTCCCCGAGCTCGGCGTGCCCCGCGAGAATTTTGTGCTCGTCAGTGGCATCGGTTGTTCCAGCCGCTTCCCGTTCTACATGAACACCTACGGGTTTCACACCATCCACGGCCGCGCCCCCAGCGTCGCCACCGGCGTCAAAGTGGCCAACCCCGACCTCTCGGTGTGGATCATCACCGGGGATGGCGACGGCCTGAGCATCGGCGGCAACCACCTGCTCCACCTGCTGCGCCGCAACATCAACGTCAACGTCCTGCTCTTCAACAACCGTATCTACGGTTTGACCAAAGGCCAGTACAGCCCCACCTCGCCGGTCGGCACCAAGACCAAAACCTCGCCCACCGGCTCCTTGGAAAACCCACTCAACCCGGCCCTCTTCGCCCTGGGTGCGGAGGCCACCTTTGTCGCCCGCACCTTGGACACCAACCCGAAGCACATGGTCGAGACGTTCAAGGCGGCCCATGCGCACCAAGGGATTTCTTTCGTCGAAATTTTCCAAAACTGCGTTATTTTCAACGATTCCACCTGGGACTCGATCTACGGCAAGGACAACCGCGACGAGCAAATGCTCTTCCTTGAAACCGGCAAACCCCTGCTCTTCGGCAAGGACAAGAGCAAGGCCATCCGCCTCAACGGCCTCACTCCGGAAGTCGTCGATGCCGCCACCACCCCTCCCGGCGAGATCCTCACCCACCAACCCGGACAGACCTCCCCGCTCTATTCACATCTGCTCGCCACCATGGGCCAACCGGATTTTCCCACCCCCATGGGCGTCATCCGCCAAATCGAAAAGCCCACCTACGAAACCCTCGTCCACGAGCAAATCGCCCAGGCCACCGCCAAGCGCGGCCCCGGCACCTGGCAGGAACTGCTCCACGGCAACTCCACCTGGACCGTGGCGTAGGCCGCCCCTACCGCACCACCTCGGTGCCGATGCCGCCATCGGTGAATATTTCCAACAAAAGCGCGTGGGGCTGACGACCGTCGACGAAGTGCACCTTGCGCACCCCGGCGTTGAGCGCGTCCATGGCGCTGCGCATCTTGGGAATCATGCCGCCGGAAATGGTGCCATCGGCGATGAGGGCCTCCGCCTCGCTGCAGGTCACCGATTGGATCAAGGATGCCGGATCGGTGGCATCAGCCAACAATCCCGGCACATCGGATAGATAAACCAGCTTGGCCACGCACAGGGCCTTGGCCAGCGCGGCCGCCGCCAGATCCGCGTTGATGTTGAGCGGCAAGCTGCTGCCAGGCTCGGCTGCCAGCGGCGAAATGACCGGCACCTCGCCCGCGGCCAGCGCCGCGGCCAAGGGCTCCAGGCGGCAGCCCACCACTTCCCCCACCCGCCCCAAATCGACACACTTGCCCTGCGCATCGGTGCCCGTGGTTTTCTCCCCGACAAACACCTCGTGCCCGGCAATACCCAGCGCCTTGCCGCCAAACCCGCGCATCATCCGCACCAAGCCCGGGTTGATCTCATCCGACAACACGCGGGCGACAATCGCGATGGCCTCGTCCGTGGTCACACGCAGCCCGCCGACAAATCTCGCCTCCAGCCCGGCCGCCGCCATCGCCGCTGAAATCGCCTTGCCACCCCCGTGCACCACGATGGGATTGATGCCGGCCACTTCGAGAAACACCACGTCGCGCATGACCATCGCCACCAGCGCGGGGTCTTCCATCGCCGCGCCGCCCATCTTGATCAGAAAGGTCTTGCCGCGAAAGGCTTGAAGATAGGGCAACGCCTCAATGAGCGCATCGGCTTTTTCAATCGGATTCATCGAAGGATGGTTGGTTGGTATGAGTTATGGGTCAGCGACGCTTTTTCCTAACAGTCTTGGTGGCGGATTTTCGCTGTGCCTTGCTGGCTTTGGCGGCCTCCACATCCGGTGAATCTTCGCTCCCTACCGGTGCCACTTCTTCCACAGCCGGAGTCACTTCCGCCACAGCCGGTGCTGCATCCTCCGCAACCGGTGATATTATCTCCACAGCCGCGGCTGCTTCACCCACAGCCGACTGCGTGGGCCATACCTTTGGCTCCCTGCGCGTCACCTCATGGATTCCATCCGGCCCGCGCCGCATCGTGACGGAACGGAAAACCCTGCGCGCGGCAGGGAGGCCGGACGCCGGCGTGACCCGTGGCGATGCGGCGGCCACCACCACCGCCGCACGGGCCGGCGCGGGACCCTTGCCTGACAATAGTGCGGCCAGCCCTCCGGCAAGCAGCGCCGCCAGCAACGGAATACCCGGCAGCCAAACCTGCGCCATGCCCACGGCCAGCCATTGTGAAGTTAGAGTCAGCGCCGCCAGGATGCCAAGGCCAAGGCGCCCTTGAAACCGGGGCCGGCCGGCCATCACGGTTAGCAGCCCACCCACTAACAGAATCAACGACACCTCCCATGCCTTGGACAAGCGGCGGTAACTCTCAGGCGGCCCCAGCCCGGAATCCGAACCGATGACGGCCATCGCCGTCGCCAGGGATGCCGAAAATTCCCTGGTGGCACGTGGCGCGGCGCTTTGATCGTCGCGCAACACCAGCAGGCCGGAGGCGGCCGCAAGCACCTCCGGCGTGCCATCAATCAGCGCCACCGCGGGAATCGCCGCGGGTGAGGCCGCGGCCTTGCGGGGCAGTGCCATGCATCCGGCCTGATCGATCGGCACCACCGGTCCTGACGGACCGAGTTGGATGGATTCGCCAAGCTTCACTTGAACCCCCGCCAGCGGCAGTTGCTCGCGGGCCAGCACCGCGAGCAACGGGAAAGCCAGCACCACCCGCTCATCATCCTCCCAGCGGGCTAACAACGGCAACCTGTCACGGCCGGTTTCCACCGCGTCCAAGCCGCTGAATCCCGCGCTGGCACTCTCGCCACCGAAGATCACATCGGCCACCGCCACCCGGTTGACCAGCGGCAGCATCGAGCTGTCCCCATGCATCGAATCCAACGGCAACGACGCGCGGCGCAGGGCCGGCGGCATCGCCTGGCCGGCACTGCCGCGCGCGAGCGGCACCGCATGGATGACCTGTTGGAAGTCATTGAGCACGAGCTCGAGCCCTTTGAGCGCCACGGCATCCGGATTGTCCCAGGCCAACACCATGGCAATCGCGGCCTGCTGCGTGCCCAAGCGCTGCAGATTCCTGAGCACCACGGCCAAATCGACGGGCGATGGCGGCGATGATTGAAACACGCCATCCGGATCGTCGCCCATGGACACCACAACAGGGGCCTTGCGGGCGTCCATCTGGACCTTGAGCGCATGCGTGCGCAGCACCCACGGGACCTCGCGCGTGCCCTTGCCCTCAATGAAAAACGGCGGATTGGCAAAGCCTCGCAGCACCCCGGTAAAGGCCAACCGCTCCGCTCCCGTGCCCGCCACCCATCCCCAGCAGGCCACCCCGGCAAGTGCCGCTGAAACAAACACCAACCCACGACGATGGAGAGAACCAGTCACGGCGATACTGCGTCTAACGCCTTGAAAACGCGCGCCAGCGGTGCTTCCAAGGCCGTCCCGTCCGTCACCCCCTTGAGCAGGCGGCCGGCGGTGGCGATGTGCGGTCGGTACCATTCGTCACCGCGCCGGTGCACAATATTGGCGTAGGCCCCCAGCGCCTGCATCAGGCGTTGGCTGGCACATTCATGAAACAAGCGGGGCTCCGGGCGCTCATCGGAAATTTCCTCCCACAAGCCTAACAAGGCCTCGCGTTCGGCGGCCGTGTGGTTCATGTAGGGGTCGTAAACCAACGACGCTATGTCGTATTCCTGCCGTCCGCGGCGCAATCCCTGAAAATCGATGAGCCACACCTGGCCGTCCTTCACCAGCAGGTTCTGCGATTGAAAATCGCGGTGCACCAGATGTCTGGACACCTTGCCCAGACGCTCGGCCAGATCGGCAAACACCGGGTTTTTGCGCAACGGACCCGCATCGAGCCCCAGATGGTCCTCCACCAAAAACTCAAAGAAATACTCCTGCTCCCAGCGATACAACGCGGCATCAAACGGCGGCATCAACACCATGTCCTTGTCCGGCTTGGCATAAAACAAGCGGTCCACCTGCTCCAACGCCGACCGGTAGAGCGGCAAACGCGCCTCGAAGGGCTGGGCCTTGAGCGACAGCAAATCCACATCGCCCAGATCCTCGACAAGCACCACATGCCGCTTCGGATTTTCATGCAGGATCGCCGGCACCCGCAGCCGGCACTTTTTGAGAAAATGCCCCACCGGGATATATTGCTCGTTGTCCTCCCGCTCATCCGTCCAATGGATGCCAATGAACGGCTCGTGCCCTTGGGTCTTGACCCGCAATATCGTCCGCCCCGAGGCGCCGCGCTTGATCGGCTCCAGGGTCACGGATACGGTCGGATGGACACCAAGAAATTGGCGGGCCGTGGAGAGGATCGCGTCGGTCGGCATGGGCGCGGCAGTATTAGCCCGCCCCCCTCCATCCGCCAAGGCAATTCCACGCCTAACGGAATTTCACGCCGAGATCCTTGCCCAGTGCCCCGAGCACCCGCTGATGGGCGGCATCGACCTCATCGGACTTGAGGGTGCGGTCGGCGGCGCGGTAGTGGAAGCGATAGGCCACGGATTTCCGGTCCACCGGCAGCCTGGCGCCGGTGGAATCGGTGAACACATCAAAGCATTCATAGGCCGTCAGCAACGGCTCGGCACATTTGTCGATGACGTTCTCCAGCTGCGCGTTGGCGGTGGCCAGCGGCAACTCCATCGCCGCATCACGCGAGGAACCCGGGAACTGCGGCAGGTCGGCCACGTGATTGATACCAACTAACAACTTGCGCACTTTGGTTAGATCGAGCTCGGCCACATACACCGGTGCGGTGCAGTCGAGTTCACGTTCACGGGCGGGAGCAAGCCGCGCGAAAACCCCGATCACCTGGGCGTCCGCCTTGATGTCGCAGGCAAGCACAAAGCCCGGACGCTCCTTGGGCGCAAAGCGCACCTCGCGGCCGCCGAGCAGGGAGCTTAGCAACCCTTTGAGGTCGTACAGATCGGCGTTGCGCTCGCTCCGGGCCCAACCGAAGGGTGCGCCGGGACCGGCGAGCAGAATCGCCAGCGCGTCGCTCTCCTGGTCCTTCGCCTTGCCGCCGCCGGCATTGCGGAACACCCGCCCCATTTCAAAAAACCGCAGCGACTTCACCTGCTGGCTGACATTTCTAACGGCAGAGGCAATCAAGCCCGGCACCAGGCTCGGGCGCATCACCGCATGATCCTCGCTCAACGGCAGCTTCACCCGGATGACGTCGCCTTCCAGCAACGGCCGCGACAGCAGCGCGTCAGCCAGTTGCTGGGCGGCTATGAGCTTGATCGTCTGGCACTCGTGCAAGCCAAGCGCCGCCAAACGCCGCCGCAGCACCATGTCCGCATCATACGCCGCATCGCTCGCGCTGGCCGGCACAAAGCAGCCCTGCAAGCGCGACGGCACGTTGTCCAGACCATGCACGCGGGCGATTTCCTCCACCAGGTCGATGTGGCGCTGGAGGTCGGCACGGAACGACGGCACCTCCCATGTGGCGTCGGACCGTTTGGTTAGACCGAGCCGGGTGAGGATGGCCTCGGCTTCCGCCAGGGCGATCGCGCCGCCCATGAGTTGGTCGAGTTTGGCGGCATCGAGGGCGACCGGCCGGGTGAGCACCGGGGCCGCGCCCGCCACCAGCGTGGTGGCAGCGGCCGTGCCGCCGGCGGTTTCCACAATGAGTTTGACCGCCAGCGCCGAAGCGGCCAGCACTCCCGCGGGATCGACGCCGCGCTCGAAGCGGTACGATGAATCCGAGGACAACGCGGTGCGCCGCGCCGTGCGGCGGATGTTGGAGGGCGTGAAATACGCCGATTCCAACAAAATTTCCGTGGTTTCCCCGGTCACGCCGCTATCGGCGCCGCCCATCACGCCGCCCAGCGCCAGCGCGCGGCCGGAGGCATCCGAGATGAGCAGATCATCAGGCGTTAGACCATGGCGGGATTCATCCAGCGCGAGGAACACCTCGCCCTCCGCCGCGTGGCGCACGACGATGCCGCCTGTGAGTTTGGCCGCATCGAAGGCATGCAGCGGCTGGCCGAGCTCGTGCAGCACGTAGTTGGTGACATCGACGATGTTGTTGATCGGCCGCTGGCCGATGGCTTCCAGCCGTTGCTTGAGCCATGCCGGGCTGTCTTTCACGGTCACACCGGAGAGGCGTACCGCCGTGTAAAGCGGACAGGCGGCGGGCGCCTCGATCTGGATGGATGCCGTGGGCGCGACGCCCACGCTCCTTGAGGGGATTTCCAACGGCTTGAGCGGCGTCTTGAGCAAGGTCGCCAACTCCCGCGCCATCCCCCGGTGACTCAAGAGATCCGGACGGTTCGGCGTGACTTCCAATTCCAACAAAACATCCGATTCATACATCTGTTTCAAAGGCGTGCCAACCTTGGCATCCGCAGGCAAAATGAGCAAGCCGTCTTCCCCCGCCGGCAGGCCGAGCTCGGCTGCAGAGCAGAGCATGCCTCTGGACTCCACTTTGCGCATCACCGTCTCGCTGATGGTGAAGCCCCCGGGCAAGGCCGTACCCGGCAGCGCGCAGGGGACTTTGTCGCCCACCTTGTAGTTTTGCGCGCCGCACACGATCTGGCGCAGGCTGCCTTCGCCGGCATCCACATGGGTGACCTTGAGGCGGTCCGCGTGCGGGTGCTGCACCGCTTCCATCACCTGCGCCACGACAATTTTCTCCGAGGTGATGCCCTCGACGACGATGCCTTCGACCTCCACCCCGGCAAAGGTGAAAAGGTCGTCAATTTCCTTGATGGATTTGCCGGCAAGGTCGAGATGGGTGGCCAGCCAGTTGAGTGAAATGTTCATGGGGAGATAGCGGATTGGAGATCGAAGATAGACGCTCAAGCGAACTGCTTGAGGAAGCGCACATCATTTTCAATGAGCAAGCGGATGTCCTTGATGCCCCAGCGGATCATGGCGAGGCGGTCGAGCCCCATGCCAAAGGCGAAGCCAGTGGTGGTTTGCGGATCAAAGGCTTGGTCCTTGCGTGACTTGTTGATGGCGTCAAACACCGCAGGATCGACCATGCCGCAACCGGCGACCTCAATCCAGCGCGGCGCCTGCCCCTGGATCTGGAGTTTCACATCGATCTCGAAACTCGGCTCGGTGAACGGGAAAAAGTGCGGCCGGAAACGCACCTCGGTGCGGGTGCCAAACAATTCGCGGAAGAAATATTCGAGGGTCCCCTTGAGGTCGGGCAAGGAAACATCGCGGCCGACATAAAGTCCCTCAAGCTGGTTGAAAACCGATAGATGGGTGGCATCAATCTCATCACGGCGATAGGCCGACCCCGGCGCGATGATGCGGATCGGCGGCGCCTGCGCCTCCATGGTGCGGATTTGCACGCTCGAGGTGTGGGTGCGCAACAACTTGCCGGAATCAAAATAAAACGTGTCCTTTTCGTTGCGGGCCGGGTGGTCGGCAGGCGTGTTGAGGGCATCAAAACAATGGAATTCGTCCTCGATCTCCGGTCCTTCCGCCAACACAAAGCCCATCCGGCGCAAGATGCCGATCGCCTGGTCGCGGATCTGCGTGAGCGGATGGAGCGATCCGACCGGCAGCCCGCGGGCCGGCAACGTGGCATCAATGCCGGCAAGTGCCGCGCGGTCGGCGATCTCACGCAACGCCGCCTGCTTCGCCTCGAGGGCGGCGGTGATGGCGGCGCGGGCGGCATTGAGGAGTTGGCCGATGGCGGCCTTGTCCTCTTTGGGCACGTCCTTGATGCCGGCGGCGGCCAGGGTGAGGGAGCCCTTTTTGCCCAGCACGGCGACGCGGGCGTCATCGAGCGCCCGCTCGTGGGTGGCGGCGGCAATTTGGGCGAGGGCTTCAGTTTCGATGGATCCGAGGTGCTCCTTCATGGGAAAGGCGATGGGCATAGCCGGAAATGCGCCGCAGGTCAAAGCCAAGTAAGCCAGGAACGCGAAATCGTGCTCCCCATTGTCCGACCTGTCCGACCTGTCCGACCTGTCCGACGGTGCGGTAGGTGCCAACGGCCATGCCACCCTACCCCGCCTGCTTCTCCTCCCGCAAGCCGCCGATGAACAACAGGCAGGCGGCCACGCAAATGCAGGAGTCCGCCACGTTGAAGGCCGGCCACCAACCGCCACTGCGCGGCACCAGCTTGTCGTAAAACGGCAGCTTGATGGCGATGAAATCCACCACATAGCCGGCGGAGAGCCGGCTCCAAAACGGCTCGCCCAGACGCTCCACCAGCAGGAACCCCTGGATCAGCCTGTCGGTTAGATTGCCGGCAATCCCGCACAACAACAAGGCCAAGGCCGTTCTTGACATGAGGTTATGAAACACCCCTTTGAGCCAGAACACCCGGATGAGCACCAGCGCCAGCAACGGCAGCAGCAAAAACACCACAGGGGCCCATGCCGAGCCATTGCCAAAGCCAAAGGCCACCCCCTGGTTGTGCACCCGGCACAGATGGAAAAAGTCGGGAATGACCGGCAAATCGTGGACATTTTCCGCCCACGGTGGCGGAAAACATTTCACCGTCCAATACTTGGTCGCCTGATCAAGCAGATAGAGCGGCAGGGTGAGGAAAAGGAGGAGGCGGGGAAAGGTCATGGGTCACTGGTCACTGGTCACTGGTCACTGGTCACTGGTCACTGGTCACTGGTCACTGGTCACTGGTCACTGGTCTGCGTCATATTCTTTCCTAATGACTATTGACCAATGACCACACTATCACACCTCTCACACAGGCCGCTGGCCACCAGCGGCTCATGCTTGCGGCAGCGCGGGCAGAGGCAATAATCGGTCTTGCGGGCGGTGGCGGCGAGGGCCTCGCCCTGGGTGGCGCTGAGGCCGGCAATGATGAAGAACTCGGTGGCAAAGTCGCGGTCGTTGAGCAGCGGCAACAAGGCGGCGTCCTTCTCCGGAATGGTTAGAGTGACATCCGCCTCGTTGTTGCGGGTGAACTCCCTGGCTTGGATGCAGGCTTCGATGGCGGTCTGGATGACGTATTTGATTTCAAACAAGCGCTCGGCCTGCAGGGTGACCCTACTCGGTTTGAACACGGGATTCGGCACCGGGAAGTCTTGTTCGTGAACCGAGCCACTGGTGAACGCGGCATGCTCCCAGGCCTCGTCCGCCGTGAACGCCAGAATCGGCGCCAGCAGCTTGGCAATGGCGGTGAAAATCTCATGCATCGCCGCCTGCGACGCGCGGCGCCGCGGCGAGTCCGGCGCGTCGCAATACATCCGGTCCTTGGTGGCATCGATGTAGATGGCGGATAGATCGGTGGTGCAGAATTGATTGAGCGCGTTGAACACCTTGCGGAACTCAAATGCCTGATAGGCTTTAAGGCACTCGGCGGTCACTTCGTGGAGCCGTTCGAGAATCCAGCGGTCCAGCAGGGTGTACTCAGTGTGGGCAGGATGCCCACTCTCCTTGAAGCCATCGAGGTTGCCTAACAAAATACGCAGGGTGTTGCGCAGTCGGCGATAAGGCTCGGCGACTTGTTTGAACAGGTCCTCGCTGAAGGGCACCTCGTTCTGCCAGTCCACGCTGCTGACCCACAAGCGGACGATGTCGGCGCCGTATTGGTTGTAGAAGTGCGCGGCATCAATCGGCTTGCCGGCCTTTTCCGCCTCGGACTTGGAGAGTTTTTTCTTGTCCTTGTCGACGACAAACCCGTGGGTCATGACGGCTTTGTAGGGGGCGCGGCCGCGGTAGGCGACGCTGAGCATGAGCGAGCTTTGGAACCAGCCGCGATGCTGGTCGGTGGCTTCCAGATAGAGATCGCAGGGCGTGTGCAGTTGCGGGTGCGCATCCAACACGGCGACATGCGAGCAGCCCGAGTCAATCCACACATCCAGCGTGTCGCGGCATTTCCTAACACCTTCAGGCAACCCGAGACGGGCCGCGATCTCCGCATCACTGTGGTCGAACCAAAAATTGGTGCCTTCGGTTTCCACCAAATCCGCCACATTGTGGGCCAACTCCGCGGACAGGATGGCCGCCCCGTCGACCGCGTAAAACACCGGCAGCGGCACACCCCAGGTGCGTTGCCGCGAGATGCACCAATCCGGGCGCGTTTCCACCGTGCTGTAGATCCGGTTGCGGCCCCATGCCGGCAGCCATTCGACCTTGTCGATTTGCTCCAGCGCCTGGCCGCGCAGCGTTTCCAGCGAGATGAAGAATTGCTCGACGGCGCGGAAAATGACCGGCGTCTTGGAGCGCCAGCAATGCGGATAGGAATGGCGGATGGTTTCCTGGCCTAACAATTGGCCGTGCTCCGCGAGGATCTCTATGATGCGGCCGTTGGCTTTGAATACGTGCACGCCGACCAGTTCGGCCATGCCGACCTCAGCGGTGAATTTCCCCTCATTATCCACGGGTGAGAGCACGTCGAGGCCGTTCTGCTGGCCGGCCACATAGTCGTCCGCCCCATGGCCGGGGGCGATATGCACGGCGCCCGTGCCGGTGTCGGTGGTGACAAAGCCGGCCAGAATCAACTTGGACGTGCGGTCCAGAAACGGATGTTGCGCCGCGCCGCCTTCCAGTTCGCGGCCCTTGATCTCGGCCAGCTTTTCGGTGAGCTCAAACCCGGTCTTGGCGGTGAAATCCGCGACGAGTTCGCGTAACACCACAAGTGTTTCCTCGCGGCCGGCGTTGTGGAAGCGGCCCACCACATAGGTGAAGTCCGGGTGCACCGCGATGCCGAGGTTGGCCGGCAGCGTCCACGGCGTGGTCGTCCAGATGACCATCGCCGCACCATGCAAGGCGGTGGGAAATCCGGCAGGCTGATACCGGCTCTCGATCAGCGGGAATCGAACATACACCGCGGGGCTCTCCTTGTCGTGATACTCGACCTCGGCCTCGGCCAGGGCGGTTTGCGCGCCGTACGACCATTGGACGGGTTTCTTCGCCTGATAGACCGTGCCGTTCTCCACCAGCTTGGCAAAGACGCGCAGCACGCTCGCCTCGTAACCCGGGGCCATGGTCAGATAGGGGTTGTCCCAATCACCGAAAACTCCGAGCCGGCGGAACGACGCCCGCTGGATGTCGATGAATTTTTTCGCAAACTCCGCGCAGCGGCGGCGGATTTCGCCCGGTTCCAACCCGGCGGCTTCCTTCACGACTTTAAACTCGATGGGCAGGCCGTGGCAGTCCCAACCGGGAATGAAGGGCACGGTGAAACCGGCCATGGTCTTGGATTTCACCACCAGATCCTTGAGCACCTTGTTGAGGGCGGTGCCCATGTGCACGTCGCCGTTGGCGAAGGGCGGACCGTCGTGCAGGATGAACTCCGGGGCATTGTGCGCTCGGCGGTGGGCAATAATGATTTCGTAAAGCCCGCCATTTTCCCAGTGCGCGAGGCGTTTGGGCTCGTTAGCCACAAGATCTCCCCGCATCGGGAAGCTCGTCTGCGGTAGGGTCAGGGTGTCTTTGTAATTCGGGGCTGCGCTCATGACGGGGCGCGAACGCTAGCCACTCCCCGCCAGCAGGTCAACCACGGGAAATCGGGACTGAAGGCCTCTTGCACGCGGCTGGCAATAAACGCGGATGGTTTGCCGGCTATAAGGAGCGGGGACATTCTTGTCCTCGCCTGCTCTTTGTCCCGCAGGGTTTCAAGAAACGACAGGAATGTCGTTGCTCCTTAAACGACAAGAATGTCGTTGCTCCTTAAACGACAAGAATGTCGTTACTCCTTAAACGACAGGAATGTCGTTGCTCCTTAAACGACAAGAATGTCGTTGCTCCCACCCATGACGAGCCTGCAGAGGAAATCGCAGAGTCACTTTCGGTGGGCATCAATGCGGCTCTGGGGACTCACGACCCGGTGCCAATCTCCAGCAAAATCTCCGCGACCCCAGCGCGCTGCGTTTGGTTGAATCCCGGCCAAACCCTCAAGAAAAGTGCCAAGTCATGTTCCGGAGTTCATCGCCCATTCCTCGCCAATTCAATGCCTGGCTCAGGAAGTCCGAGCTTGCGGGACGCGCGGCCGCCTGCTAGATGACTGGCCGTGAGTGACGCTGCTGAAACCCAAATCCTCAAAGGCGTTTCCCGCTCGTTTTATCTCAGCTTGCGACTGCTGCCCGCCCCGATGCGCGACGCGGCCAGCCTCGCGTACCTGCTGGCCCGCACCAGCGACACGCTGGCTGATACCGCCGCCCCGCCCGCCTGGCGGCAGGAGGCCTTGCACGGCTTCGCCCGGGCCGTGGCCACGCCGGCCCCCCTGCCCCGCTGGCCGGACGACTTGCTCGATCAGGTCGGCGATGCGCGCGAACGCCGGTTGTTAGAGAACGCGCAAGGCCTCGTGGGCTGGTTGCGGGCCATGCCGGCGGGCGAGGCCGCCCTGGTGCGAGAAGTGGTGGCCACCATCATCAGCGGTCAGCAACTCGATATGGAACGCTTCGCGGATGCCACACCACAACGGCCCATCGCCCTGCCGGATGCGGCCGCCTTGGAAGACTACGCGTGGCGCGTCGCGGGCTGCGTCGGGGAATTCTGGACCCGGCTCGGGCTCCTCACCCTCGGCGGCGGATTTTCCCGCAGCGCCCGGGAAGTTTTGTTAGATCAAGGCCGGGCCTATGGCCAGGGCTTGCAACTGGTCAACATTTTACGCGATCTGCCCGCGGATCTGGCGGTTGGGCGATGTTACCTGCCGGTGGCCGACCCTGGCGATCACGCGGCGTTGCTGGCGACCCATGCGCGATGGCTCGAGCGTGCGGCGGCATGGCTTGAGCAAGGCCGGAGCTACGCCCGCAGCCTGCCGTCGCGGCGCTTGCGGGCTTCCACCCAACTGCCGGCATTGCTCGCCGCGGAGACGCTCGGACTGCTGCGTGGGGCCACCTGGGAGACCCTCGCAGCCCGCGTCAAAGTCCCGCGCCGCCGCGTCTATGCCTTGCTCGTGCGGGCGTTTTTTTGAACGGACGGTGGCGCTTCGTAGGCGCGTTCGTGAGAACGCGGGGGGCGAGTGTCGGTGCAGAAAAAACGGGATCATCCCCCCGCATTCTAACGAATTCGCCTACGCAAGAAAACCTGCGGGCGGTCTTTTTCATCTCACGCGGCTTGACCCCGGGACGAGTCTAAGCCACCCCTTGGGGGTGAGCGTTTTCATTACCGGCACTGATACCGGCGTGGGCAAGACCTACGTCACCTGCTTGATCCTTGAAGCCCTGCGCGGCCAGGGCATCGACGCCGTCGGCTACAAACCCGTGGCCTGCGGCGACCGGGCGGATGCCACGCGACTCGCCGCCGCCTCCGGCAATCTGGCGCGGGATGAAGTCAATCCGGTGTTTCTCAAGCCGGCCCTCGCGCCGCTGGTCGCCGGCATATTGGAAAACCGGACGCTGACCCTCGCTGAATTGGTGCAAGGCTATCAGCAGCTTGCCGAGCGTCACACGACGGTCCTGGTGGAGGGCGTGGGCGGCTGGGAAGTGCCGCTGGCACCCGGCTTGCAGGTTTCCGATCTGGCGGCCGCGCTGGCCTTGCCGGTGCTGGTGGTCGCCGCCAACCGCCTCGGTTGCCTCAATCACGTGCGCCTCACGGTCGATGCCATTCGCACCCGCGGCCTGACCTGTGTGGGCATCATCCTCAACCAGTTGGAGGACGAAATGGATACCGCCATGATCACCAACAAGGGCGTGATCGAACAAGTCGCCGGCGTCCCCCTGCTGGCACACCTGATTTACCACCAGGATTTCCTTGAACCTGAGGCGCTGCACCAGTTCACCCGGGCCGCACCCCCCGTCTAACAAAATCGTTTTTTACCCCTTTACTTCAGCGCCAATTCACTCCATTGTTCCTCACCGCGCCATGCTCCAACTCAATCCCAACCTCACCGATCTCGTCGCCGATGCCGCCGCCGGCCTGCGGCAGCAATTCCAGATGGCTGCCACCATCACCGCCGCCGCCCCCGGCCGCGTCAATCTCATCGGCGAACACATCGATTACTGCGACGGCTTTGTCATGCCCTTTGCCATCGACCGCTACATCGTCATCGCCGGCTGCGCCAACGGCACCTCGCAAGCCCGCATCGCCGACTGGCAGGACAAGGAAATTGCGGTTTTCGATGTGTCGCAAGCGCAACAAATCGGCGCGCCCAAATGGAGCAACTACCTGCGCGGGGTGATCCAGGGGTTTCAGGACCGGGGCCATCACATCCCCGGCTTCGACGCTTTCATCGTATCCTCGATTCCCGGGGGTGCCGGCCTGTCCTCGTCCGCCGCCCTCGAATGTGCCACGGCCACCTTCCTCGAAGGCTTGCTGGACACCGTGTTGGACACCCGCGAAAAAGCCCTGCTGTGCCAAAAAGCCGAACATGAGTTCGCCAAGGTCCCCTGCGGCATCATGGACCAGTTTGCCTCGGCCTTCGGCAAACCCAACCGCCTCATCCTCATCGATTGCCAGTCCGGCGAGCCCGAACTCGTGCCGTTTGAAAACCCGGACCTCACCGTGCTCATCTCTAACACGATGGTCCATCACGAACTGTCCGACGGCGGCTACGCGGCACGCCGCAAGCACACCGAGGACGGACTGGCCATTCTCGGCAAGGCGTCATGGCGCGAGGTCACGGAGGCCGATGTGACCGCCGCTTGGGATCAACTTGGCGATCCGGTCAACCGCCGGTCCCGGCACGTCGTCGGTGAGATCGCCCGCACCACTGCCGCGGCGGCCGCCCTGGCAAGAAATGACTTCGATACCCTCGGACCGTTGATGGCCGCCAGCCATGATTCGCTGCGCGACGACTTTGAGGTCTCCTGCACCGAGCTCGACATCATGGTGGACATCGCCCGCAAGATCGGTCGCGCCGGGGGCGTCATTGGCTCGCGCATGACGGGCGGTGGTTTTGGCGGCTCTACCGTCACCCTTTGCGAGTCGAGCAAAGCGGCGGACATTGCCGCCACACTGGCGGCGGATTATACCAAGGCCACCGGCATCAGCCCGCAAATTTTCGCCTCCCGCCCGGCCCAAGGGGCCCATCTGGTGGCGGCCGGAGGCTGAGAAGTTGAGGCTTGATGTTCCGCGGCGGGCTCCTAGCTTGGGGGCCGCCCAATGTATATCTACAAACACATCCCGTTATTTGATGCCGGTCTGGTGCTGGCAGCCTGGTTGATCGGCTTCCACCTGCTGATGCTCGTCAAGCCAGCCATGGTGCAGGGGTTTTTGCAAAAATTCCCGCGCAACCAATTGCTCGGGCAAATCATCCTCGGCATCGGCCTGGCCTGGTTCTGGCTGCTCATCGCACCCGATGGCTTTGGCACACTCAGCGCGCTGACCATGAACTTGGGTGAATTCGACAAGGCCAAGCCCATCCTGCGCTTGCTCACACCCATCGCCCTCATTTTGGTAACCCTCAGCGTGCGCGATTTCCTCGCCGTCCGCGCCTTGGGCTTGCTCGGCCTGATGGTGGCCTCGCCACTGCTGGAGGCGGCCTTCCTCAAGGACCCGGACTCCCGCTTGTTAGTGCCGGTTTTCGCCTACGCGCTGCTCACCGCGTCGATGTTCTGGGTTGGCATGCCCTATTTGTTCCGGGACGCCGTGACCTGGGCCACCGCCAAGCCACAGCGCTGGAATGTCCTGGCCATGGCCGGCCTCGGCTACGGCATCGCCACCCTCGTCTGCGCCCTGGCCTTCTGGCGGAACTATTGAGGCGAGCCGTTAGCCCGCTGGATGACACAAGTCCGCCAAGGCAGCCTCCATGTTAGGGAATTTAAAGCCGAAGCCATCGGCGACGAGCGCGTTAGGCATGGCCCGCTGGCCCTCCAAGAGCACACTGGCGAAGCCCCCAAGGGCGAGCTTGAGCGCGAAGGCCGGAACCGGCAGCACCGCCGGACGCTGCAGCACAGCCGCCAACTGCCGGGTGAAATCCACATTGCGCACAGGTCCGGGCGCGGTGGCATTGACCGCCCCCCGCAGGCTTGGCGAGTTCACCGCATGCACGATGGTCGCCCTCAGGTCGTCCAGATGAATCCATGATTGCCATTGCCGGCCCGTACCCAGGCGTCCACCCAACCCCCATGTGAACACGCGCCGCAAGCGCTCAAACGCCAGCCCCCCACACCCTAACACCATACCCAGGCGCAGGCACACCACCCGTACGCCGAGCGCCTCCGCCTCCAGCGCGGCGGCTTCCCAAGCGCGGCACAAGTCTGCCAGAAACCCGTTTCCCGGCGCCGACTCTTCCGTTAGAACCGCGTCGCCGCCATCACCATAGTACCCGACGGCCGAGGCATTCACCAACACCTCGGGCCGCGCCCCCGCCGGCAAGCGGCCGATGGCCGCCACCACGCTGCGGGTCACCTCCACCCGGCTGGCATACAAGCGGCGGCGGGCGTCCGGGTTCCAGCGTTGGGCCACCGACTCGCCGGCAAGATTGATCACCGCACGGTGTCCCGAAAAATCCAGATGGGTCGGGGGTTGCCAGCGATCCACCCCGGGCAAGCGGCCGGCACCCGCGCGACTCACCCCGGTGACCGACATCCCGTGCGCCGCCAGCAATGCGGGCAAGCCGTGCCCGACAAAGCCGGTCACCCCGAGAATGGCCGCACGTGGGTCGTTTTGCATGCCACACCCTACACGCGGGAAGCGACACTTGCCAAGACCGCGTTCTCACGAACGCGCCCACGAGCGGCCGCACTCTTCGTTGGCGCGCTGGTGACAGCGCGGGGGGGCGTCGTTTGAGTGAAAATGCTGCAACTTTCGTAAAATTGTAGTGGCTAGGCGGGCCGCTCCGCCCCACACTCAAGGGGCCATGACTAACAAAAATCTCAGCGTGTTTACCTCCTTCCCGAAAATCGGCATCCGTCCGGCCATCGACGGCCGCTACGGCGGCGTCCGCGAATCGCTCGAAGACCAGACCATGGAAATGGCCCGCTCCGCAGCCGCCCTTATTTCCTCCTCATTGCGTTATCCGGATGGCTCGCCCGTCGTTTGTGTGATCTCCGACACCTGCATCGGCGGCCTGCCTGAAGCCAGTGCCTGCGCGGAAAAATTCGCCCGCGAAAACGTCGGTGTCTCGCTCACGGTCACCCCTTGCTGGTGCTACGGCTCAGAAACCATGGATATGGACCCGTTGCTGCCCAAAGCGGTGTGGGGGTTCAATGGCACCGAGCGCCCGGGTGCGGTCTATCTGGCCGCAGTGCTGGCCGGCCACACCCAGAAAGGCCTGCCCGCATTTGGCATCTACGGCCGCGACGTCCAACCCGCCGGCGATACCAACATCCCTGAAAACGTCCGCGACAAAATCCTCAACT
>CAIKDP010000072.1 GCA_903826205.1 Akkermansiaceae bacterium | reverse complement strand
ACACCTACAGCGGGGGCACCATCGTCAATGCCGGCACCCTCACGGGAACCGGGGCCTCCCCGCTGGGGGCCATGATGGGGACGCTGGCGGTGAATAACGCAGGCACCATCCTCAATCTCAGCAGCACCGCGGCAACCTACACCGGATCCCTCAGCGGCACCGGTACGCCCACCATCAACAACGGCGGCCAGCTCTTCTCGGTGGACCAAACCACGACCGCCACCTATGCCGGGGTGATCGCCGGCAGCGGCGGCTTCACCCTCGGCCGCCTCAGCTCCGCGGTGCTCACCCTCGGCGGCGTCAACACCTATCAAGGCGGCACCACCGTCGAGGGCGGCACGCTCACGGGAACCGGAACTGCTCCGCTGGGAGCCACCACCGGCCCCCTGACCGTGAACAACCCCAATAACGGCGGACCCGGCACGGCGGTGATCCTCAACCTGTCCTCCACGGCAGCGACCACCACCGGCTCCCTGAGTGGCACGATCGCCACGCCCGCGAGTGGCACCAACACCGCCACCATCAACAACGGTGGCCAGCTCCTCACGGTCAACCAAACGAGTGCCGGCACCTACGGCGGGGTGATCGCTGGCGCCGGCGGCTTGACCCTTGGCAGCCTCAGCACCAACACACTCACCCTCAGCGGCGTGAACGCCTACACCGGGGCCACCGTCGTCAATGCCGGCAAGTTGAGTGTCAGCAGCACCGGCACGATCAACGCCTCCAGCGGCATCAGCGTCGGTGCGGCAAGCTTCATCTACAGCTCGGCCACCGCGCTGACCAAGGGGGTGACCTTCACCAGCACCGGTGGCACTCTTGGCGGCACCGGGAGCATCGTCCCTGCTGTCACGGTGACCTCCGGCAACACCCTCAGCCCGGGCAACAGCGCCGGCGTCCTCAACTTTGGCAGCGGTCTGACGCTGGCCGCCGGCAGTATTTTCAACTGGGAAAACACCACCCTCAACAGCCTCGGCAACGCCGGCATCACCTGGGACGTGGCCAGCGTCGCCAGCGGTACCACCACCATCAGCAGCACTCCGGGCACCGGTGCCAAGCTCAACCTGAAGTTCACCGATGTCGGCACCAACTTCAGCAGCAGCTTCTGGGACGCCAACCGGACCTGGGACTTCATCACCGGCGGGGTCAGCGGCAGCAACCTGTTTGACGCCAGCAACATCGCTGTCTTCATCAACGGCACCCAACAGGGGTCTAACAACACAATCAGCGGTCAGGGCTCCTTCACCACCGCAGTCTCCGGCACCAACCTGCAACTCCAGTGGAGCGCCTTGATTAGCGGCAACAACTCAAAACTCTGGGTGGGTGGCACCGAACCAAGCACCTCCTTGCAAACCACCAACGTCACCCAGGCCTTTGGGCGGGTCATGCTCGGCTCCACGCAGGCGGCCACCGTCACGCTCCATTCCAGCGGCAGCGATGCCGCCACCACCAGCGCCAACGTCTCCGCCAGCGGCGATGCCACCACAAGCACCGCCAGCGGCTTGATCGGCGCACTGACGCTCTCAGGCATTCAAGCCAGCTTGACCACCGCCACCACCGGCGCGAAATCCGGCACCCTCACCCTCGACAACCAAGCCGTCGGCTCGGCCGCCGCCAGTCAAGGCAGTGACAATGGCAATGCGAACGTCACCGTCACCGGCACCGTGCTGGTCAACCGCACACTGACGGCCACCGCGCTCGGATCGCTCGGCTTGCAACACGTCGGCGCAACCTATGCCGGGCCGTCCACGACGACGGTGGGCACGGCGAGCGGCACGGCGGGCGACGATGATCACGCCACCCGCGTGACCCTTGGCGGTGGTACCGACGGCACCCTCACGGTGGCCGGCAGCGCCACCACCTTCAACAGTGCCAGCCAAACGGAAGCCCGCGCGGTGACCGGCACCTTGGCCACTGCGGGAGCCATCAGCGGGTCTATCAGTCTGGCAACGGCCGTGGCCGGGACCGAATCGGCCACCGGCACCGCCTCGCAAACCACCACCGTGACCTACAGCGCCAGCGTCTTCAACAGCAGCGGCACGTGGACCTTGGCCGGCAACGGCAACTGGGGGACCAATGCCAACTGGTCCGACTCTAACGGAATCCAAGCCGCGCCGGGCACCTTTGCCGGGTTCGGCGACGTCGATACCGCCACCTTCGGCAACACCAGCGGCAGCGTGTCGGTCAATCTCGACACGGCACCGAGTGTCCATGTGCTCAACTTCAATGGCACGGGCAACTACACCCTGGCCGGATCCAACGCCCTCACCTTGGCGGGCGCGGCAGCCGCCATCGACGTCACCTCCGGCACCCAAGCCATTAACGCCGCACTCACCCTGGCCAATCCTGTGACGATCACGGTCACCGGCGGATCGCTGGCGATTGGCGGCAATATCAGCGCGGCCGGCAGCCAGACCCTGACCAAGAGCGGCGGCGGCCTCCTGACGCTCACCGGCACCAACGGCTACAATGGTGACACCACCGTCAGCACCGGCACGCTCGCCATCAATGGGTCCAATACCGGCAGCGGCACGGTCAGCGTGGAATCCCCCGCCACCTTGGAGGGCAGCGGTTCGATCACCGGTGCCCTCAACGTCACCGGTATCCTGTCACCGGGCGGCGCCACCCTCGAGAGTCTCGCCTCCGGCGCCTTGACCCTCAACAGCGGTTCGCACCTCACCTATCAAGCGCAGGACGGCACCGCCACCGGGGCCGACCTGATGCTGGTCAATGGCGCCCTCTCGCTCGCCTCACCCACGCTCGACCTGACAGGATTGAGTGGCGTCTGGGCGACGGGCAGCAGGCTCACGCTGCTGAGTTACACCGGCAGTCTCAGCGGCTCCTTCAGCGGTTACGCGGACGACACCTCGTATCTGTTTGGCACCAACGCCTGGGTCTTCAACTACAACGCACCGCTTGCAGCCAAGGGGACCAACTTCGCCGCCGAAGTCCCGTTGTCCGGCGCTTCGCTGGTCACCGTCACCTTGGACGCCTACAAGACATGGGCCGCCCAAAACAATATCTCCGGCGCGGCCGCCGCGTTTGATGCCGATCCTAACAAGGATGGCGTCTCCAACGGCCTGGCCTGGGTTCTGGGCGCCACCAACCCCAATGCCAACAATAACGCGCTCCTGCCAAAACCCGCTGCCAGCGTCAGCGGTGGCTTGACCCTGACGTTCAAGCGCTTGGAAGCATCCATCGGCACGACCACCCTGGTCCTCCAATATGCCACCAGCCTCGCGGCCGGCGGCAACTGGATCGATGTGCCAATCACCCAGACCGGCGGCAGCTATAGCGGCGTGGTGGTCACCGTCAATGAGGGCAGCACCCCGGATTCGGTGAGTGTCAACATCCCGGCCATCAAAGCCGTTGGCGGCAAGTTGTTCTCACGCCTGAAAGCCGTCCAGCCGTAACTGCGGCTTCCAGCCGCTGTTCTTCTCCACAATCCCCCAACCCTAACACCCGACGGCCCCGGGTAGGGCGGACCGGCCCGGTCCGCCGACTTATCCGCCATGGATGCGGTGGCTGTCCATGTCTATGGCATGGCGGATACAATCCGCCGCCACGGTCGTCGTGCGCAAGACCTCTTCGTAGGCGCGCTGGTGACAGCGCGGGGAGCCATGCCCGGCGGTTCATGGACGCTCCACCAACCCAACACGCCTTCCCACAAATGCGCCCATGAGCTGCCCCTTACCCTTCCCTTCTTCCTCTTCCGTTTAGGATTTAATGCTTCGGATTTATTGCTTCCCCCCTCACGGCAGCTTGGTGGCCCTGGCGCGCAGGAACCCCTTGCCGGATAGAGTGTTGAAAGCGGAGAAGCTGCAGTACTCCCAGTCCGTCCCTGTTAGATTAGCCATACCACTGCCGGACGGGGGGATATTGGACTTGCCGAGGTAACTGATGGGGCCGTCCCAGGGGCCGCTGAGGGTGCTGCTGCCTTCAATGATATAGGTCACGCCGTCAATGGTGGCGGTCTGCGCGTTGTTGGCATCGGCGGCGAAGCCGTTGACCGACCGGCGCACGGCGCAGGTGAGGGTGAGTTCCTTGGCGGTATCCGCGTCACCGTTGTCCTTGAGTGCGGAGAAGAACTGGCCGCGGTTGCCGGCATCGTTGGGCACCCCGTCGAAGGCGAACTCGGCTAGATTGCTGCTGCCATCGTGGTCGGGGTCATCACCCGGGTCGCGGTCAGCGACCGGGATGCTGGTGAAGGCGTCGATCCATGTGGCGAAGGGCGCGCTGGGCGCGGCGCTGCTGCCCATGAGCACGATATCGTACGGCGCTTCATCGCCATCGTTGTTGGCGATGTGGAGCACGGCGCTGCGCACCCCCGCCGCGGTGGGCGCGAAACGGATCGTGAATGAAGTCGTGCCTGACGGACCGCTCACCGAGGCCGCCGGGTTGGAGATGACCGTGAATTCGTTAGGTTGGCTGCCGTCCTTGGTGAGCGCAAGGCCGGTGAGACTGGCGCTGCCGGTGTTGCGGATGGTGAAGATGAGGCTCGCATTCGCGCCGATGGCCACCACGCCAAAGTCCTGGGTGCCACCGTCGGGGATCTGGGTGCCGGCCTGATCGACGGAGATCTCAGGTGCCGCGGTGCTCGCGGCCATGCCGATGCCGGTGCCGGCGCTGCCGTCCAACACGATGGTGGCGTTCTGGCCGGCCGCACTGCCGCTGGTGGTTCCTGTGACGCCGGTTAGATTGGTCTTGTAGATCCACTTGTGCAAGTTGGGACCGACGTTGGTCACGGCTTGGCCGGGAGCATTCATGGCGATGACCTGGCCGATGCTGCTGTCATTCAAGGGCACGTTAGAGAAATGCGCCAAGCCATAGGTGGCCGCGATCCGGCGCTCCGGGAGCATGGATTTCCAGATGCCGACGTCATCCACCTGGGCGTTGATTTTATTTAGGCCGGTTGCCATGCCTCCCAAGATCAAATTGGAGTTTTGCAGATCGAGGGCAATGCCGGTGAGGGTCACTGAGCTGCTGAGCATGCCGTTGACGTAGAGCCGTTGCTCGCGCACGCCGCCGGAATTCTGATAGACGAGCGCCAGGTGGACGAAGGTGCCGCTGGCCACCACTGGCTGATAGGTGAAGGTCTGGGTGTTGGAGGCGTGATCGTTGACGAGCAATCCCGTGCTAGGCGTAACCCCCGCCGCGCAGAACTGGTTGACACCCGCCGGCCCCCAGTTGAGAAACTTGCGGGGGGTCAAACCCGTGACCGTGCTGTCCAATATCAACCATGCGGACCAGGAAAACTCGCTGTCGCCGGTGGGCAGGCCGGTGGTGATGGCGCGGCTGGCATTGGCCGTGGTGGTCAATTTGGCGGCCTGGCCGATTTGGCCGGTCACAAACGTCGGCGCGGTGCTGCCGGGCGTCAGGTCATTGCCATTGACGATTTCATTGAAATTGCCATCCAAGGGCAGATAGGCGCACAAGGTGTCCGGAGTCACGACCGTCACGGTATAAACCTGCACGCTGCCATCTTCGGCGGTGACCGCATAGTTCTGCGGGGTGGAGAAATTGCGCGTGGTGGCGGATGGCGGGCTGACGCTGGCCAACGGCGACTGCGTGCAGGTGGGGGCCAGACCCGTCACATGTGTTCCGTACGGCAAGGTCCAAGTGATCTGGGTGCCGTTGATGACGGCGCCGGGGCCGAAGCTCAACATCTCCTTGGCGCTGCTCTTGGAGACCACGACGGCCGTCACCGTGTAGATCCGGGTCGACCCATCTTCGGCGGTGACGGTGTAGGTTTGGGGCGTGCTGAAGTTGCGGGTCATGCCGGACGGATAGGTCGGATCTTCCCTGGCCAGCGGCGACACCGTGTAGACCGGGGCCAGCGCCCTCACATCGGTGCCAAACGGCACCGTCCAGGCAATGTTGACCCCGCTGAAGACGCCGCCGGGGCCAAAACTCACAATGTCCTTGGCCGTGCTCGCGGGGACCTTGCCCACCGTCACGGTGTAGTCCTTGGTGCTGAGATCCTGGGCGGTGATGCGGTAAACCTGCGGGGTGGTGAAATCGCGGACGCTGCCGGATGGATACGTGGCATCGCCCACCGCCAGGTTGGAATGGGTGTAGGTGGGTGCCAGGGTTTTCAGATCCGCCGCATACGGCACCGTCCAGGCGATGTTGGTGCCGGTGATGACCGCACCCGGACCGAAGCTCAGGATGTCCTTGTCGGAATTGCCGGGCCCCCAGACCACGGTCACGGTATAAGTCTTGGTGCTGCCGTCTTGGGCGGTGATGGTGTAGGTCTGCGGGTTGGTGAAGTCGCGCTGCGAGCCGGACGGGTGCAACGCGTCTTCCGTCGCCAACGGGCTAACCGTGTAGACGGGTGCGAGCGTCGAACGGTCGATGCCGTAGGGGATAATCCAGTTGATGGTGTCGGTGGCGATGCTGCCGCCGGGGCCGAACATTTCGATGTTCTTATCCGGGTTGCCGGCGGCCTTGATGACCGTCACGGTATAAACCTTGGTGGCGTTGTTCTGGGCGGTGATCGTGTAGGTCTGCGGGCTGCTGAAGTCACGTTGCGAGCCTGACAGATGGGCCGCATCCTGCCGCGCCAGCGAGGACACCGTGTAGTCAGGGGAAAGGGCGGTCACATCCGTGCCGAAGGGTACGAGCAAGGTCACTTGGGTGCCGATGATGCCGGCACGGTTGCCCGGCAGGCCGAAGCTCGTCATGTCCGCCGAGGCGGGGCCGTCGGGCGGCAGGTTCGGTATGAAGTAGCCCGAGCTGCCGTTGATGGGATTGAGCGCGGCGTAGTCGAGGCCGTTGCCCAATTTGAAGCGGGCGGCCATCAGGTTGCTGTTACTATAGTTATAGTATCCGATGACGGTGTGCACCAGATTCAGATCCAGATTCAAAGTCACCGTGCCGGTGACGCTGCGCGCGGTGTGATCCCCGTTGTTGTTGACGATGCACTCGTTGGAGTCGGTGAAATCGCCGTCGTTGTTGAGGTCCATGTAAATCACACTGCCGTCGTCGCTGTTGGTGCCGAAGGTATAAGCGCCGGCGCCATCCTTGCCGACCACAAACCAACCCTCCCACAAAATCGTAAAGGTGTTGTTGTCGGTCAGCCCGGGAAAGGATGTGGCGAAGTTGGCATTGTAATCGATGTTGCTGATTTGGTTCATCGAACCGCTGGGGGGGGTGCTCAGCAGATTCGCCACGGATGTCAGGGAACTCGACCCATAGGTGGTGTCATAGGTCCGCGCCGTCAACCCTTGCTGGACAGTCACGGTCACGACGTAGTTCTTGGTCAAAGTGCCCCCCGCAGAGGTGACCGCATACGTCACCGGATCGGTGAAATTCTGGGTGGAGCCCGAGGCCTTCGGGCAGGTGGCTCCGCTGGCCATCGTGTAGCTGGGGGCCAACTGGGTCACATCCGTCCCATAGGGCACGGTCAGGGCAATGGTGGTGTCGCCAATCACGCCCACAATGCCGGACAGTCCGAAGCTGAGGATATCGGCCGGCCCGACCAGGTCATAGGTGACGCTCACGCTTCCCGACCAATGGGCATCCGCATCATCCGCGTTGCTGAGAAACAACCCCGCCGTGTTGAGGTCGATGTTGGCCGGAAAATGGGCCGGCGTGCTTTTTTGATCCACCAACTGCGAGCCGATCGTCTTGTTGTCGCCGCCGCTCCAGTCGACGTAGGTGCTGACGTCGCCCTGCGTGACGGAGCCTCCCACCTGCAACACTCCGTCGCCCCCCGGGGTTTCCGGGGTGGGATCGACGTAGACGCAGAGGTCGGAAACCCATGCGGTGGATTCCACGCCTTGCAGGGTCGCATTGATAGAGACGGAGCGCAGGGTGGATCCCGGGGGTAGGGTTCCTTTGGCGATCCATGGAATAAACGCCTTGCCGGCTATCAATTTCGGCGAGTTGACGCCATTAATCACCTCCACCAGATCATAGGTCGCGGTGGTGGTCAACGCCTGCGCGCTGCCACCCGCCCACACAGCCAGCAGCATCACGACAAGCCACTGACGTCGGAAGAAATCCTTGAAAACGCGAATGGATGACGGGGTCACGGCAGGGATTGTTAGATACATCGGTGTAGGGTTTGGACTACGATACGCGGGAATCAAGCGACTGCAAATCGCTCGTGGCCCGAACCTGTGGAGCGCAATTGCAAAGAACGCCCCGCTCACCTGACATGACAGATGAGCGGGGCGCGGAATTGGCTTGGTGATGACTCAGGCACCCACTGGCTTATTTCCGGCGGTTGCGCAGCAACGCGCCAAGTCCAAGCAAGCCCATCAGCCCGAGCGATTGCGTTGGCTCCGGCACGGCGCTCAGAGTGCCCCCGATGACTTCGGTGAAGGTCGTGGACAGGCGGATTTCGTCAGCAAACCATTTGCCACCTGCGAGGGAAATCGTGTCAAAGTTCGCCTGATTCAAGTCTGGCTTGGTTCCCGTCCAGTTGGCCGAAGAAAGGTTGGGCTGCGCGGCGATCAAGCCATCAAAAACAGCTTCAGTCATTGTGGTACCTGGCTGGAACGCAGCCATGGAAATGACATCCGGAGTGCCGTTTGCGTGCCACTCGATCTTGCCGATGAGGATGGTTGCGGCACCAACCGAACTCGCGCCCGATGTGCTGCCATTATACAGAAACATCGAATCATTCCCTTCAGCGTTGTTGACTGGAAGACTCATGCCGTTAGCAGAGTAGGGAGCACTCACGGGATGATTGGCCGTGGAGCCCGGTTGGATGCCGCCGACGTCATAGTTGCTGAACGTGCCTGTCAATTCACCAGGGGAGTTCACTACGGAATCAAAGAACTGCGGATAGACCTTGTATGCATTCCTAACCGCGGCACCCCCGCCTCCCCCACCGCCGATAGCCTCCCCGGTTGCCTTGCCACCCGCGAAATTGGAATCTTGCAAAGTGCCTTCACTGAGGAAAAGGGACATTCCTATCGGGTTGGAAGCATACCCCCGAACCGAGACAAAGCTGAACCATGTCGTGGACCCGTCGGTGAAATTCGCCGCGGCAAAACCAGAAGCGAGGGGCCGCGAAACTAACATGTGGTCGGTTGCGTTCGTGCCGCCCATGCCGAAATAGCCGCCGCTGGTGGGCAGACCTGTGACCGTGCCATCAAAGGTATTCGGGCCAGTGGTTGTGGTAAGGACATTGGTGCCGGATAGGCTGCCTTGATCGTATACCTTGATGGCGGCTGCACCGGTATGGGTGTCTGACCAAGTGCCGGCCATACCCAAGGTGTTGGTGGCACCCTTGCCGGAAAGCGTGGTCGATCCAGCGTCTGGAGCGTAGTCAAAGCCCTCGTAAAGCAACAAGGTGGCTTGGGCCGTGTTAGCCAGAGTCAATCCCGTCGCCACGGCAACGGCAAAATTCAATGATGCACGTGTGGAGTTTTTCATGTCGCGGCGAATTTCGACCCTATACCTAGGTATAGCAAGAAAAATCTTGCCAAGAGCTGGAAAAATCAAAATTCCAAGCAATCCCAAGGGATTTGGGATGAGCTGACGATGGCGGCTGGCTGATTGGCTCCGTGGCGACTGCCATCACGGCAGCTTGGACTACAGAGGATCAATGGAAGGGAAGAGCCGCCACGGGCATGGAGCAGGATTGTCTTATGTCACCGTCCTGACCGTCAACTGGCGGGCGCTGAACAGGCTGGCTTGGGCGTCTTCCCGCAACGCCCGAGCCCCGCTCGTTCGGCGCGGCCCGAAGTGGCTTCGATACTGCGCAAAGACCCCGTCCACGTAGGACTTCGAGCCTAGCACCAAGCCGTCGGTGAAGTAGCGCACCCGGCAGCGCAGCAATGCGGCGCGACCCAATTTCCCTTGCCGTTGTTTCTCCGCGGCGGCCTCTTCGCTGCCAATTCCCGCCTGCTTCTGCTTCCTGGCGCTGTCGCGACTAACATCCGACCGCTCACGGCCGTCCTCAAACAACCAGCACCGGTAGATTT
>CAIKDP010000071.1 GCA_903826205.1 Akkermansiaceae bacterium | reverse complement strand
CCTCACCAAGACCGGCGCGGGCACGGTCACGCTCTCCGCAACCAACACCTACACCGGTCTCACCACGGTCAGTGCGGGCACGCTGCAACTGGACGGCTCCACGGCGGCGGACAGCACGGTGGCGGTCGGCACGGGCGGCACCCTGAGCGGCAGCGGCACGGTGAATGGCAATGCCACACTCACCGGCAGCGGTGTGATTAACAAATCCGGCGGCAGCATCGCCGGCACGCTCGGCGTGAGCGGCGGCAATTGGAATGGTGTGGGCAGCGTGAGCGGCCTGGTCACCTCTGGCAGCGGGACATTCACCATCGGGGAAGCTGCCAATCTAACGGCCAGCGCGGGGCTGAGCGTGACCGGCGGCACGCTCACCGGCAGTGGCGCGGTGACCGGCGCCACGACCCTCGGCGACGGTGCCCGGCATGCGGCCGGCGGGGTGGGCGGGGTCGGCAGCCAGGCCATCACGGGCAATCTCACTTACTTGGGCGGCTCGATCTTTGACTGGGATCTCACCACGGGCATCGGGGACGGATCCTACGACAAGGTCAGTGTGACCGGCAGCTTATCCATCTCGGACACGGCCATCTTCAGAGTGGTTTGCAGCACGGCTTTTGCGGACGATTTCTGGAAGGCCGATCACACGTGGAGTGACATATTCGGCAGCCAGAGCGTCGACGGGTTCAAGGTGGGTAAATTCGAATACTCCGCCACGGCTCCCACCACCGAGGGTCATTTCACCACCAGCTCCAACAACCTCACCTGGGTCACCTCCTACAGCGCGGTGCCGGAGCCGACCAGTGCGCTGGCAGGGTTGCTGATAGGTGCCGGCTTGTTGCGGCGGCGGCGATATTGAGATTTCCGTGACCTCCCCGCGCCCGTGTCATTCCCCGTGGCGCCTTTGGGCAGATTCAAATTCACGCTTGCCGTGAAGCGCCCATCGCTTACGTTGCGGCGGGGAAATCCACTCCGGCGCGGGCTTGTAATGAAAATTTTAAAACTCATCAGGGATCCGGGCGCGACCATCAAACTCCTTGCACTGGCGTTGACCGTGGGGATGGGCATGGGTCCGGCCGCGCGCGCGGACACGACCGTGGTGTACAACCTGGGTGCCAGCGGCAGCGGCACGTTTTTCGCAGGCGGCACCCTCACGCCTTGGGCCTTGGGTGCCCTGCCCGCCGGTTCGTTCCTGAAAAAGGTCGAGATCCACGCGACCATCGATAGCACTGATAACAACAATTACGCCAACGAACTGCAAGTGCTGGTCGACCCCACACCGGCCACCCCCGGCGGGGACTTCGTGCTGGCCTTCGGCAGCACCAACTGCATTTTTCTATCAGACCCGATGGCGTACTGGGTTGGCGGCAACAGCGGCCCTGGCAATGGCGCCGACAGCAGCGTTAATGACACCAAAACCGCCCCGGCAGACTTTGCGGCAACGCTCGATCTGAGCAGTGCGGGCTTGTTCCTTGGCAATGGCTACGTCGGCTCCGGCACCGGCGCCACCTGGTCGGGCACGGTCAGCATCACCTACGCGGCCCCCACCAAGGTGGCGGCCAGCTTCAGCAATTTGTCTCTGAGCAAGACCGTGAGTTTCGGCACCGCGAGCGTGACGCTGGGCGGCACGCTGAGTGGCCCCGGCCCGGTCTATCCGGCCAACGGGGAAATCGTCCATGTCACGATCAACGGCGTGTCCCGGGACGCCACCCTCAGCGGCGGCACGGGCACCTTCAGCGTCGCCTTCCCCACCGCCACGATTCCTATCAACGCCACGCCTTATCCCATCACCTACACCTACGACGGCAACGCCACCACCTTGCTCAACGCCACGGATGGCAGCACCTCTCTAACCATCAGCTCGAAAATCGTCCCCACCGTCACTGCCTGGCCCGCCGCGTCCGCCATCACCTACGGCCAGGCCCTCAGTACCTCCACCCTCGCCGGTGGCTCCGCCTCGGTGGCAGGCAGCTTCAGCTTCACCTCGCCGGCCACCAAACCCGCGGCGGTCGGCCCGTATGCGGCATCCGCCACCTTCACTCCCTCCAACACCTCCGCCTATGCCACCGTGGTGGTGCCGGGAGCCGTCACGCTGGCGGTGACCCCGCAAGCGCTCACCCTGGCCGCCGCGGCGGTCACGCCCAAAACCTACGATGGCACCCTCGCCGCCAGCATCACCGGAACCCTAACTGGTGTCGTCGCCGGCGATGAGGGCGCGGTCACCATGACCGGCACCGGGACCTTTGCCAGCGCGGGCGTGGGCAACTCCATCGCGGTGAACGCCGCCTGCACCCTCGGCGGCGCGCAAGCGGGCAACTACTCGCTGACCCAGCCCAGCGGCCTAACAGGAAACATCACGCGGGCCACCCTGACCGTCACGGCCAACAATCTGAGCAATCTCCTCGGCACGCCGATCCCTGCGTTGACCTACACCCTCAGTGGTTTCCAACAAGGTGAGGACGCCGGCTCAGCGGGTGTGACGGGCGCGCCGGCATTGGCCACCACCGCGACCGTCTCCTCGCCGGTGGGGTCCTATCCGATCACCTGCACTGTCAACACCCTGGCGGCGGCCAACTACTCGTTCACACCGGTCAATGGCACCCTGTCGATTCTGAGCAGCCTGATATGGGCGGCGGGCAGCGGCGCCTGGGACATCAATAACACCCCCAACTGGAAAACGCCCACCGGCGACCCCATCCCCTATCATGACGACATGGCCGTGATCTTTGACGACACGGCCAGCGGCTCCGGCACCTGCACGGTCACCCTCGGCACCACCGTGATGCCCACCGGCGTGACGGTCAACAACGCCACCCGCAATTACAGAATGGCCGGCAGCGGACAGATCAGCGGCAGCGGCAAATTGACCAAACAGGGCGCCGGTTCCCTGACGCTCTCCAGCGTCAACACTTACAGCGGCGGCACCACCGTGAGCGGCGGCAAACTCATCCCAAACGTAAAAGGCAGTCTCGGCTCGGGCCAAATCACCCTGGCTGGCGGCGTGACCTTCAATCAATCCAATGCCAACGGCACCGGGTTTGAGGGAAATGGCGCGGGCGGCGCCTACCCTAACACCTTCTACCTGAGCGGCGGTCCGGTCACCTTCAATGTGGCCTTCGGTGATGCGACCGATGTCTGGACCAACACCCCCATCTCCGGCCCCGGCAGCATCGTGGTGGTCGGCGGCGGCCGCGCCCAAGGGCTCACCCTGCAAGGCAACAACACCTTCACCGGCGGCTTGACGCTGGGCACACCTAACAGCACCGACGGCACCAACATCCAACTTTTCAACGTCAATTCGCTGGGCACCGGCACCCTCCGTACGGAACTCAAGGGCGGCGACTTGAATAGTGGTGGCTTGCGCATCCAGGCCGACCTCTCCGCCGGGGTGGCCAACCCGATTGAGTTGGTCACCAATGCCCGTTTGGTGGTCAATACCTTTGGCAACAACGCCTTGTTTGCCGGACCGATCAGCGGCGGTGGCAAATTCGTCAAGATCAACACCGGCACCGTCACCCTCAGCGGCGCCAACACCGCCACCGGCGGCACCAAAGTCGTGGCCGGCACCCTCGCCTGTGCGTCCGCCTTCTCCCTGAGCCAAGGCCTGTTGGACATCAGCAGCGGCGCCAAGGTCCAACTCAACTTCACCGGCACCCGCCGGATCCCCGCCCTGACCCTCGGTGGCGCGGCCCAAACCAACCCCGGCATCTACGGCTCCTCCACCTCGGGTGCCCCCGTGGAAAACCAAAACGATAGCTACTTCGGCGGCACCGGCACCGTGACGGTGGGCCTGCCCGGGGCCACCAGCACCACCACGCTCGCCCTAACAAGTGGCACCAACCCGGCCACGGTGGGCACCTCGCTCACCTTCACCGCCACGGTGGCCGGCACCGCTCCCACCGGCAACGTGACCTTTTATGCCGGAGCCACCCGGCTTGGCACGGGACCGGTCGCCTTGAATGGAGCGCTCCAAGCCAGCATCACCACCAGCAGCCTGGCCTTGGGGTCGTACGCCATCACGGCCCGCTATGAAGGCGATGCGGTCAACGATCCGAGCGTCTCGGCGGGACTGGCGATGCAAGTGGCCAATCCGGCCGACATCCTGACTTTCGTTTTCCCGGGCTTGCCGGCCACCACCATCTCCGGCAACACCATCAGCGTGAGCGTGCCGTATGCCACGGTGGTGACCGGGCTGGCACCCAGCTACACGCTCTCGCCGGGAGCCACCTGTGATAAGGCCAATGGCGGGCCGACCACCTACGACTTCACCAATCCGGTGACCTACACCGTGACCGCCTCGGATCTAACCACGACCAAGCCCTACACCGTGACGGTGACCAAGGCCGCCGCCAGCACGGCCAAGGACCTCACGACCTTCGTGTTTGCGGGGCTGCCTGCCACCAGCATCGGCAGCAACACGGTGGCCCTGACCGTGCCGTTCGGAACGCCCGTGTCCAGCCTCTCGCCCACCTATACGGTTTCATCCCTGGCCGTGCCGGACGCGCTGTACCCATCGGGCTGCACCAGGGACTTCACCAACCCGCAGACCTACACGATCAAAGCCCAGGATGGCTCCACCAAGATCTACACGGTCAGCGTCACGGTGGCGCCGGCGAGTCCTGCCAAGGACATCCTGACCTGCGACTTCGGCGTGCTGCTGGGAGCCGCCACGGTGGGTGCCAGCACGGTCACTCTAACCGTACCGCCGGGAACGGACGTCAGCGCTCTGGCCCCCACCTTCACCCTCTCCCCGCTGGCCAACATCAGCCCGGCGTCCGGCACCCCGCACGATTTCACCACGGCCCAAACCTACACGGTGACCGCGCAGGATCTAACAACAAAGACCTACTCGGTTAAGGTGCAGACCTCCCAGGCCTGGGCCCACACCGCGTCGCTGTTCATCATCACCACGCCAGAGGGGGCGAATTTGCCGGCTTCCGCCACGGAGACCCACTTCCCGCTGTTGGTGCGGCTCAATGCCAGCACCTTCAACTTCAGCCAGGCGCAGCCTGACGGGCGCGACCTGCGCTTCACCACCCCGACCGGCGCGGCCTTGCCCTATCAGATCGAGGAGTGGAACCCCGCGGCCGGCACCGCCAGCATCTGGGTGAAGATCCCGGCCATCGCCGGCAACGCGCGCCAGGAAATCAAGCTGTTGTGGGGTAATCCCGACGTGATCAGCGAATCCAACGGCGGTGCCGTCTTCAATGCCGCCAATGGTTATGTGAGCGTCCTGCACATGAATGAATCCGTCCAGGATGTCGTCGGCTCGGTCAGCCCCAGCGACACGGGCACCACCCCGGCCACCGGCATGATCGGCAAGGCCCGCAACTTCACCGCCGGCAAGGGCGTCAATTGCGGCGAGAACCTAACAATCCTGCCCGGCGGGTCCACGCCCTCCTCGTCGGAGGCCTGGATCCGCGCCACTGCCGCCAACACCACCGTGCTCGGCTGGGGCATCGAGCAATACCAGGGCAAGGTGGTGATGCAAGTGGCCAGCCCGCCGCATATCAACATGGATTGTTATTTCTCCGGCGCCAACGTGTCGGGCGCCGGCACCCTGCCGCTGTCCCAATGGGTTCACGTGGCACACACGTATAAGAACGGCGAAGCCCGCTTGTATGTCAACGGCGTGCTCGACGGCACCACCACCGGCGGCACCCCGCTCAATGTCCCCTCACCCGCCCGCATGTATCTCGGCGGTTGGTATGGCAATTACAACTTCGCCGGCGACATGGATGAGGTGCGCCTCTCCAAGGTCACCCGCTCCGCCGATTGGATCAAACTGGAATATGAAAATCAAAAGCTGCTGCAAACGTTGGTCGGCACCCCGGTGCAGGCGGGCACCGGTTTATCGGTCGCGCCCGCCACGGTGACGATGAATGAAAACAGCAGCACCAATCTAACAGCAAGCGCCGGCGGCGCGCAGAAAGTCTATTGGTTCCACAAGCTCAACGGCGTGGAAACCCTGCTCGCGGTGGACCAGTTGGCTCTCAACTTCGCGGTCGGACGGGTGTCCGCAACCCAAGCCAGCAGCCTCCTGTTCAAGGCGGTCTATCCGTTGGAAACCAAGGTCATTGAGGTTCCCGTCACGGTCACCCATAATCTGCCGGACCCGCAGTTCACCCTGACGGGCTCCGCCACCTGGGATGGCCGCCAAACCCTCACCGTGACGGCCAATGTCAGCAACCTCGGCGCCTTGCAGGCGGCCGGTCTCACCAATCTCAACTACGCATGGAGCGTGGCGGGGGTGGCCGTGACCAAGCAGATCAGCCCGGGTGTCCTGACTCTCACACGCGCCCAAGGCAGCGGACCGATGAGCGTGACGCTGGTGATGGACAACGGCGGGGCTCTCGTCACCCAAACCAAAACCATCAGCGTGCAGGAACCCGCCACCGATGCCTGGGTGCAGCGGACGCCGGCCGCCGATGAAAAGCCGCTGAACGGCCAGTTCTTCGCGCGTGACGACACGGGGAAAGGTTACATCTATTACAACGGCAGCCAGGACGGTTCGCCCGACGCCGTGTTTTTGAAAGTCTACACGACCACCGGTGGCACGGAGGTGCTTTATAACAGTTATAGCCAAGCCCTCAGCGGTGGTGCCTATGCCTTCACCGCGCCGATCGCCGCGGGCAAGGTCACTTACAAGGTCGTGTATGGAACAAGCACCGGCGGGGTCGACACCCCGCTCGCCACCGTGACCGATCTGGTCTGCGGCGATGCCTATATCATCGACGGTCAATCGAATGCGGTGGCCACCGACGGCTTGGCGGCGGACGCGACCAACAGCCAATGGATCCGCACTTATGGCCAATCCGGCGGCGGCTGGGGCAATGCCGTGCGCAATGGCACGCAGTGGTGGATCGGTTATTGGGGGTTTGATCTGGCGCTCAATCTATCAGCCACCCACAACCTGCCCATTTGCATCATCAATGGCGCGGTGGGAGGCACCCGCATCGACCAGCACCAGGCAAATCCGGCGGACCATTCCGCAGCCGGCAGTTCCTATTCGATCTACGCCAGCCTGCTCAACCGCGTGGCCGGCGCCAAGCTCACCCACGGCATCCGCGGCATCTTCTGGCACCAGGGCGAAAACAACAGCGGCGCCGCCGCCCCCACCGGCGACTGGGATTACAAATCCTATCAACAATACTTCGTGGACATGGCCGCCGCCTGGAAACAGGACTATCCGAATGTCCAACGCTATATCATCTATCAGGTGTGGCCGAACCCCTGCAGCATGGGCGGTCGGGAAGCCAGCGACATGCTGCGCGAGGTGCAACGGACGCTGCCGCGCCTGTTCTCCAAAATGAGCATCCTCTCCACGCTCGGCCTGCCCGGCTACCTCGGGTGCCACTTCAGCGCCGATGGCTATCAGGCGATCGCCGACCTCACCGCACCGCTGGTGGAGCGCGACCACTACGGAGCGACCCCGGCCGCGGCCGTCACCGCGCCCAACCTCCAACGCGCGTATTTCACCACCAGCAGCAGGAATGAAATCGCCCTTGAGTTCGACCAGAACATGTTTTGGAACAACTCCGCCACCAGCAATTTCTATCTGGATCGGGTCGGCGGCCAAGTCACCACCGGCGGGGCCACGGGACACATCGTCACCCTGCAACTAAGCGGACCGACCAACGCCCAAACCCTCGACTATGTGGTCGACCAATATTGGAATGGCAGCGCCACCAATCTGCTCACCGGCACCAATGCCATCTCCGCACTCACGTTTTATGCGGTCCCCATCACACTGCTGCCGCCCACCGGGCTCACCGCCACCCCGGGCGACGGCCAAGTGACCCTGACCTGGTCCGCCACCACCGCCGCCAGCGGCTACCGCGTCAAGCGCGCCACCACCAGCAGCGGCCCCTACACCGAAATCGGCACACCCGCCAGCGCGAGCTTCAGCGACACGACGGCAACCAACGGCACCACCTACTATTATGTGGTCGCCGCCACCAACGGCACCGCTGCCAGCGCCGACTCCGCCGAGGCCAGTGCCATGCCCACAGGCACGACGACCGATCCGTATGCCATCTGGATCGCCTCAAAACAACTCAGCGGGGCCGACTCTAACGCCACGGCCGACCCGGATCACGACGGCCTACCCAACAGCATTGAGTTTGTGCTCGGCGGCGAACCGAATCCAGCCAACCCTGACTCCAACTCGCGCAGCCTGCTGCCAAGCGTCACGCGCAACCCCGATGGCTCCATGGCCTTCACCTTCCACCGCACAAAACGATCCACAAGCTCCGCCACCCTCACCTTCCAGTGGTCCACCGACCTGAGCTTCCCCCTATCTAACAATGTTGCGGTCGCTGCCGCGAGTTCGACCACCAATGGCGTGACGGTCGACGTCACTGAATACAGCCCGGACACCGACCTGATCGTCATCACCGTGCCGGCTAACAAGGCGCCGGACGGCAAGCTCTTCGGCCGCCTCGGCGTCGCTCTCCAATCCGGCGTGCCAAGCGCCACGGTCTACGAGACATGGATTGCCACCAGCCAACTCGGCGGCGCGGAGGCCGCCTTTACCGCCGACCCTGACCAGGACGGCCTCACCAACCTGCTCGAATTTGTCATCGGCAGCGAACCCAACCCCGCCCGCCCGGGTGCCGACTCCCGCGGCTTGCTGCCCACCGTGGCGCCAAGCGCGGGTAACCTGGTCTTCACTTACCGCCGCAGCGCCACCTCCCTCACCCAGCCCGGCATCGCCATCACCGCCGAGTATGGCTCCAACCTGACCACCTGGACCCCTGCGCAGCACGGCGTCAATGGCGTCAGCATCACCACCACCCCCGACGGCTTCGGTGCCGGCATCGACAAAGTCGAAGTCTCCATCCCGCAATCCCTGGCCACCGGCACCATGTTCTTTGTGCATCTTAAAGTGACGGTGCCCTGACCCGTGGCGGCGGTTTCCAACCGCCATGCCATCTAACCGAATGCCACCGGCCCGTGCCGCTGCACGTCTTGTCTCTTCTTCTTGTAGGCGCGTTCGTGAGAACGCGGTTCTCTCCGTAGGCGCGTTCGTGACAGCGCGGAGGGCGCCTCTTCTCTTCCCTGATCCTTGGATCTTAGAGCGGGAAAAGGCGGGAAAGATTTGTACAGAAGCTAACGGAGGCAACAAAGGGGGGGATTTTGGATTTTTGACCCGCTGCACAAACTCCGCATATCCCACCTTTCCCACGCATATTCCGCCTTTGTCCAAAATATTTGATCTTCCAGGGACTTTTTGCTTGCCGCCATTTTTTTGGATGCTCAAATCCGCAAGTCATGAGTGCGGGATTGTTGCCCAAACTCACGCGCTCCGCATCCAAAATCCACATTCGAAATCCCCCCATGAAGCCCAAATCCCCCGCCTCCTCCCTCGGTCTCCTCGCCGGCGCTATCAGCGCGCTCATTGCCACTGCCGCATCGGGGGCAAGTCCATCGGAGACATGGAATGTAGGAACCGGAAACTGGGACACTTCAACCAGCAACTGGAGCAGCGGAATCTGGACCAACGACAGCGATGCGGTTTTTGGCGGCTTGTCACTATGGGAGTCTGCGGTGAATACCGCCACAAACGAAACGATCACCATCAGCGAGGCCAACATCTCTGCCAATAGAGTGACCTTCAATTACACTGGCATCAACGTCGCCAGAACTTCCACCAATACCCTCACACTCACTGGCACGGGCCGTGTCACAGTGAGCGAAGTCGCGCAAGGGCCCGCTGTGTCGTGGGGCGGCGCTAACAGCTATTTTAACGCCATCTCCGCGCCGATCGCTGGGAGCGTTGGCCTCACCAAATTGGGTGGCGGTGTATTGAACCTCACCGGGGCAAACACCTACAGTGGCACGACCACCGTCAGTGACGGCGTCTTGCGCTTGGGCAACGCCACGGCCCTTCCCGGCGGGATTAACGCTACTGGCGGAACGAGCGCGCTGACTCTCAATGGCGGCACCGTCGAACTGGCCAACGGCAATTTCCTGCGCAATCTCGGCAGCGGTTCTGACCAATTCCAGATTACCGGCGGGACGAGCGGATTCAGCGCGCAGGGCGGTGTCCGGACTGTGAACATCGGCGGCGCGGCTGCGGGCGTCCAATGGG
>CAIKDP010000070.1 GCA_903826205.1 Akkermansiaceae bacterium | reverse complement strand
CTTCTCATCCTGGCCAAAGGCGAACCGCCGGTCCACCACCCGGCTTACACAGTGATAGATCACAGGTCTCTCCGTCGAATCCTTCCAAGGCGCAATGATTCGTGCGTGCGGCATTGCGCCACGATACCAAAGATAATGGCCAGCGCAAGAATTTTCTCTATAAAAGGAGGCTCCTTTTATAGAGCCTCCCTTTTATAGGAAGCCTCCCATTTGCTCGACATCGCGCCTTCTATTGCCAGAGTGACGGCATGCCACCCACGCCGCTGCGCAAAATCGACTGCCACGTCCATCTCATCGGCGATGGCAGTTCGGGCAGCGGATGCTGGCTGCAGCTGAGATCCATTGCGCATCGTCTGATGGCGCAAATCCTTGTGCGCACCGCCGGGCTGCCGCCCAGCGCGCTGCGGGAGGGGCTGGATGCGCAATTGGAACAGAGCCTGGTCGAGCGGGTGCGGGATTCCTCGCTGGATGCCGTGGTCCTGCTGGCCCAGGACCAACCGTACCGCAGCGACGGCACCCCGCTGCCGGAGAAAGGCGCGTTCTTCGTACCTAACAATCACCTCCTTGATGTTTGTGCGCGACATCCCGACCTGTTCATTCCGGCGGTGTCGATCCATCCGGCCCGCCGCGATGCAATGGATGAACTCGAGCGCTGTCTGGCAGCGGGGGTTGGAATTCTCAAGTTGCTGCCCAACTGCCTCAACGTGGACTACTCCGATCCACGTTATCAGCCGTTCTGGGAAAGAATGGCGGCATCGCGCATGCTCCTGCTGTCCCATACCGGCGGCGAGCTTTCCTTGCCCGTCATCAACCCCAAGTTGGCCGACCCCCGCTTGCTGCGCTATCCGCTCGATTGCGGGGTGACCGTGATCGCCGCGCACTGTGCCGGGCGATCCGGGCTGTGGGATGCGGATTACACGGCGATCCTGCTGGAAATGTTTGAAAAATGGCCGCGGCTGTATGGCGACAACTCCGCCCTCTGCAGTCCGCTGCGCTGCCACACCCTGCCGGCCATCCTGCCCGAGCCGGTCAGGCACAGAATCATCCACGGCAGCGACTTTCCCATCGCCGTTGGCGGCTTCGGCCCTTGGCGCATGGGGCTCATCGACCGCAAGACGTGGCGGCAGTCCCGCCGGGAAGCCAACATGCTGGAGCGTGATATTTTCCTCAAGCGGGCCATCGGCTTCGATGACTCCCATCTCACCCGCATGGCAGAATTGTTAGCAGAAGCGGCAAGTCCCACGCCTCAGTCCAATCTTTCAACCGTCACCTCATAGGGCGCGTTGTTGATGTCGAGCCGCATGTGATTGATCCGGCCTATGGGAAGCTGTGAATCGCCCCTGCCAGCCGCAATCCCGGCGACCGGAGTGATAATCTCTCCCGCCAGGACACGCGGCACGATCGGCACGGTGGGTGACGGTGGCGGCGCGACAGGCACGTCCATGCCTTTGACAAGCGCCTCCACCTGCTGCGGATACATCGCATAGAGGACCACGGTTTCATCATCGGTGGGCAGGCCCTTGTCAGCGCATTGCTTGCGCAATGGCGCCATGGCCGGGGCTAACAAGTCCGCCGGTCGCTGGGTCACCATTTGCTGACCGCTTTGTTTGACCACCTGTGCCAGCACCTCCGGATTGATCGGGCCGGGCGCCTTGCCGTATTTGCCCAGAGCGATGTCCTGCGCGGGTTGGCAAATCATTTTCCAGCGGCCGAACTTGACGTTCATCATCGCCTGGGTGCCGACAATCTGTGAGGTGGGCGTGACCAGCGGAATCCAGCCGAGCGCCTCGCGCACCACCGGAATCTCTCTAACAACCTCGTCGAACTTGTCGCTCATCCCCTGCTCCGCCAGCTGGTTGCGGAAGTTGGAAAGCATGCCACCGGGCACCTGGAAAATCAGGATATCGGAGTCCACGCGTTCGTTGGCCGGGCTGGTGAATTTACCGAGTTGCTTGTACACATCCTCAAAATACTCGCGCAGTTGCTGCAGCTTGTCGGGATCAAACTGCGGGCACCGCGGATGGCCCTTGAGCAGCGCGAGCATGCGCACCGTATCGGGCTGGCCGGTGCCATTGGCAAAGGGCGCGATGGAGGTCTCCACGGTGTCCACGCCGGCATCGATGGCCGCGAGATAGGAGGCCGCGCCAAGCCCGGCGGTATCGTGGGTGTGCAGGGTGATAGGCAGGGCGCTGCGGCGCTTCAATTCCTTGACCAGTGCGAAGGCAACCTGCGGGGACATGATGCCGGACATATCCTTGATGCCGATGGATTGGCAGCCCATTTTTTCAAGAGCCACGCCCATTTCGACAAAGGCCTCAATGGTGTGAACCGGGCTGATGGTGTAGCAAATCTCGCCGCGGGCGTGCTTGCCGCAGGCCAGCACCGTGTTGACCGCCGTGGTCAGGTTACGCACATCGTTGAGTGCATCGAAAATCCGGAACACATCCTGCCCTGCCGCGGCGTTGGCTTTGACGAAAGCCGTCACCACGTCATCCGGGAAGCTGGTGTATTGGACGATATTCTGGCCGCGCAGCAACATGATTTGCGGGGTTCGCGGTGCGGCCTGTTTGAGCGCGCGCAGACGATCAAAGGGATTTTCATTGAGATAGCGCAGGCAGGAATCGATGGTCGCTCCGCCCCATGTTTCCAAGCCACTGAAGCCCATGGCATCAAGAATGGGGGCGGCGGGCAACATTTGGGCGGTGCTCATGCGGGTGGCGGCCAGTGACTGGTGACCATCGCGCAAGACGGTGTTGTTGAATGTGACAGGTTGCATGGGGTCGTTGATAAAATATGACGAAATGGAATGGTGGCGAGGAAGACCTCGAAGAAAACAACGCATATTCTCTTCCCTACCCGCCACAAGCAATACCAATCCGCCGGAGGCTCGGGTCAATAATCCGCAAATTCCCTTATCTATGGCCATTTGCGGCCTCATGATGGCAGAAAACGCCACGCTTTTCAGGAAATTTGCAAAGAACCAAGATTCTCTCTGGCCCTGACCGCCGAGTTATGCTCAATTCCCGTGCGTATGACTGGCACAGCGGAACTCATTATTGACAGCAAGCATTTGGAACTCCCCATGATCGTCGGATCGGAAGGAGAGATTGGCATCGACATCGGCACCTTGCGTGACAAGACCGGCTGCATCACGCTTGACCCCGGCTATGGCAACACCGGTGCCTGCAAGAGCGCCATCACTTTCATTGATGGCGAAAAAGGCGTCCTCCAATACCGCGGCTACGACATCGCCGAACTCGCCGCCAAGAGCACCTTTATTGAAACCTCGTATTTGCTTATTTACGGGGAGCTGCCCACTCCCGTGCAATTGGCGGAATTCTCCGGCATGCTCACCGATAACCAAATGCTGCATGAAGGCATGCGCTTTCACTTTGAAGGCTTCCCCACCTCCGCCCACCCGATGGCCATTCTCTCGGCCATGATTAATGCCGCCTCCTCCTATTATCCCAACATGGTGAGCGGCAAAACCCGCCAGGAGCGCTTTCCCCATCACGCCGCGCGCCTGATCTCCCAAGTCCGCACCATTGCCGCCTTCTCCTATCGCAAAGCCCACGGCCTGCCCGTCATCTATCCAAAATCCAAACTCAAATACACGGCGAACTTCCTCCACATGATGTTTTCCTCTCCTAACGAGGATTGGGAACTCAAACCCGAAATCGTCCGCGCCCTCGATCTGATTTTCCTGCTGCATGCCGACCACGAGCAAAACTGCTCGACCGCCACGGTGCGCATGGTG
>CAIKDP010000069.1 GCA_903826205.1 Akkermansiaceae bacterium | reverse complement strand
GCTGCCAGCCAGAAATAAACCGATGGTGATGAACGGAGTGAGGAATAGCCAGAGGAAAACGGTGATGCCCACGCCCATCTCGCCGCCGTTCATTTTGGGTGCGGGAAATCGATCGGGCAGGGAAATGTGGCAAAGATGCAAGGTGGCGGAGATCGCCAGAGTCACAAAGACGGAGACAATGCCGTTCCAGAACAAAGTGGCGAACAACAGGCCTCCTGCCGTAAGCAGGTTGCGATGAACGGCACCGATAATCGGGCCGCCTATGTCATTGGTAAACCAAGCTCCGTTTGGAGGCCGGTTCAAGTCAACAGCCGCATCCGGTTCCTCGTCAGTCAGATCGGAGAGCCGGTGGGAAAGGTTGCATGCGCGGCAATACGCCACATCCTGAGCGACATTTATATCATCGCTTGCAATCACACGGCCGCATTTTGAACAGGTTGGGGTAGGCATGGCGGGGGCGGTTTTAACCAGAAGGGAGAAGGGACTGGAAGAGAATTCATACCCAACTGTTCGGTCATTCCAAGCAGATTGCTGGGAAGCCCATCTCTATTCCGGATCTGGCTAATGATTCTCGCCGTCCTGGCATTTTACTGCCAGTCTTGAGGCATGCAAAAGCTGCCTATCGCGAAAGCCTTCATGTTGATAGAACCCGGACCCGTGACCCTCGTCACGACCGCAGTCGGGCGCAAGAAGAACATCATGACGATCTCATGGACGCTGGTGATGGACTTCACCCCGAAGTTGGCGTTTGTGACGGGCGCATGGAACCATTCCTTCAAGGCGCTCATGCAAACCAAGGAATGCGTTATCGCCATCCCATCGGTGGACATGGCGGAAACCGTGGTGAGGATTGGAACCTGCTCGGGGGTCGATATCGATAAGTTCCGCAAGTTCGGGCTGACCCCGGCGAAGGCCAAAGCCGTCAAGGCCCCGCTCATTGCCGAGTGCATCGCAAACATCGAATGCCGCGTCATCGACTACGTGAAAAAGCACGACCTGTTTGTCCTTGAGGGAGTGCGGGCATGGATTGATCCCGATGGCCACAAGCGCCGCACATTCCATGCTGTCGGTGACGGCACCTTTGTGGCGGACGGCAGGAAAATGAATCTCCGGGCGCTGATGGCCGGGAAGATTCCCGATGGTGTATGAGGGCCTTTTTGTCCCGGCCCAGGGATCCGCTCACGGGCGGCCACTAATCCGCCAAGCCGCGCGCATAGACGTCATCACCGGTGAAAACGATCACCATCGGTCGGCAGCACACCTCGCAATCATAGTCCACTTCCGTCGGCATCTCGTTGGGATGGGGAACGGCGACTTCAAACACCTCAAAGCAGGTCGGGCAGGTGACTTCGGCGAACTCCATGGTGGACGCTCTCACAGTTCGGGTTTTTCGCAACCGTCGGCGTCGCCGTATTGTTCCGCGTTCGATGGATTGGCCCAACATGTGGGGGCCAGGCATCAGCAATGTACACCCTTGAAAAACGACACACGTGTGTCGTTTTCGGACAAACCGACCCGTGCATGGTCCACCAAGGCGGACATTCCGAACGGGCTGTCGGTGTCTGTCAGTGCCGGCGGGGGCCGGGAAACGAAATTTGCGGTCATCAGCAGGATCTGGCATGCGGACAGGTTGAAAATCAAACTCCACCCCACCGTCCCACGCCCCCAAACCGCCCAAACGCCGGCAGACCGGCCATTCTGGCCACCAGCCCGGCTCCCCAGACCCAAAAGGCCACCCTGGACCGGCTCGATGGCGAAAAAATGAGGCCAAGGCCCCCGCGCTGTCAGTCAGCGCAACGCCTGCAAATCCAGCAATCGGCGACGCAGTGGATTACCAGCGGGCTGGCCGTGGCGGGATTTCGGCTGCCCGAGTGCCGCTCCCGGACTGTGACCGGCTGGAAAGCTGGCCAGCACCGGGACATCTATACCGCAACGGCGAGGGGCGACCAAAGTGCCGGCTGGGCATCCTCAAAGGAACGTCGCCCAAGTTGAAGCAGGCCCTCCGGCGTCACCTCCAGCACCTGCTCATCGACCAGGGCATCGATTACCGGCCTGTAGATGCTGATTTTCTGGCAAGTGAAGCTGCGCACAAGATTGCGTTCAGTGATAGGTCCCTTGCCGCGAACCTTCAAGACCAAGCGGCTGGCGATGGCGAGCATGCTTTCGCGGGTGGCCGCCGATTCCATGTTGGCCAGAATGCCGTGATGCCGTGCCAGTAACCGACCTGCTGCGGCGAAGCTCAGCTTGATGATCTGCTCGTCCGTGGGCGCGTGGGCGGCATGCTGGCCTGTCATTTGCCTGCGAAGCGCCAGCAGCGACCAGGCGAGCGCTGTGGGCAGGTTGCGGGGCGTCGGGCCGACCTCGTGCGGGAGCGCGTTGCAGGAAGTGTTGTGGTCGAGCAGGTTTTTCTGGAACGTGACGGCCGCGTCCGTGCTGTCGAAGCCCACTTGGAGGAGCAGTCCATCGCGGCGCGTGACACCAATCTCGTTGATGGCGGACATGTAGAAGTCGTTGAATGCCGCGGCCCCGGCGGCTCTCGGCTCATGGCTGGCAGGCGGGGTGTCGTCGGCCACCAGCAGGCCCCGCTCCAACAGTTGTGGTGCATCGCCGTGCAGTCGCTCCCATGTCGGCTGATCCAAACGGAAGATCGCATTGACCTTGGCCGGGTGGTTGAGCTCGATGCCCTGGATGGTGCGGCCCTGCGGGATCTTCAGCTCAATGCCGTCCATCAGGTCCACCAAAGTGGCCAGCAGTTTTTTTCGGTCCGGGCTGTCCAGTTCCGGGGCCAGCCTGAGGACAGCCAGGGCACTCAACCGGTGGCATCCAAGTAGGAGTGTTTTCAACTCGCTGAAGCGCGCCCCCTCCAGCAGCACTGCGGGCCGGCGTATCGCCTCCATGCGCAGGACGGCCCCAGAGGGTGATAGGTCAGAGGCTGACGTCACTTCCTTCCAGCTCTGCTCGGGCATGATGCTGTCCTGGAGTTTCTGCAGACCGATGCACTCGGTGCGGCCATTCGGGTTGGCCCTTGCCGGGTTGGTGGCAAAGGTGCCGGCCTGCACGTGATCCAACATTTTCCTGTTCGTGCCGGCCATGCTACCGAGCACCTGCATGTTGAAGATTCGCAACGGACTCAACAACATCTCCAGCGCCATCGAGGTATTGCCCTTGCGGTCCCGCACAAGCAGGTTCAGACCCTGTAGCGGAACATTCCCCCACGGCATACGCAAGGTCGCGCCCGGCCCGGCCATTCCCGTAAGGATTGAGGCCGCCATCGCCATCGCGTTATCGGCGTTGGTGCCGAGCGTGCCGGACCAACTGCTGATGCATTTTTCAAGGACATCGACTTCTGGAGGCTGCTGGGTGGTGGTCATTGCTAAAGGTTTCAATTGAAGGCTACAAGGACGCGGCACGGGCGGATTACCGCCAAAGCCAGCGTAGCAGAATTCCGGTTCCTGTAAAGGCAAATTATACACATCTGGAAACTTTATGCATTAGCATAATAGACGCATATTCACACATTCCCTGTTCACCTAGGCTGCCGTCACAGCAGGCGTGCAGATCGGTTTGTGGCGGAGACCGCTCGGGGACTGCGCCAAAATACACGACAAACTGATGGCCGGTGGCAGAGTTTCCGGGGTCCACACGAAAGTCGTTGTCACCTGAGCGCCGCGCCACCGCGCAATTCGCAAATAGCAATGGGGGCATAAGGATGTCGGGGCGCAGCAGGGGATTAGGTTCAGGTAGGTCGAGCTGGACGCGGTTCTGGAGCGAATGAGAATCGGGTAAACTCGACTCTGCACACCGTTAACGGGCGGGACGCGGCGTCAATTGACGAGATCAAGCATGAGCATGTGATCTGCCTGGGAGTGCCCCCCATGTTCGTCATTCAAGTCACCTGCTGGCTCGTGCGTGTCTCATCCGCTGCCCCAGCGGC
>CAIKDP010000068.1 GCA_903826205.1 Akkermansiaceae bacterium | reverse complement strand
GGGATCTTGTCGGCGCTGAGGTAGTTGTCAAAGACGGCGGTGGCGGTCTGGTTGCCGAGAGCGGAGCCATCATAGACGATCAGGCCGTTGTTGCCGCTGGCGTAGGTGGCATCAACCGCATTGATGGTGGAAATCGGATTGACGAGGTCGGTGAGGTCGAAGAGCTGGGCCGCGAGCGCGGAGCCGTCGCCACTGAAGGTGACGCGGTAGTTGGCGTTGGGGTTGAGGTTGAAACTATTGTCAACGGTTAGGGTGGTCAAGGCTTCATTCGAGTTTCTGCTGATGTAAAAGTCGCCGTCGGCATCGAGGCTGAGGACATAGCCGTCGGTGGTGCCGAGGCCGAAATCGCCGGTGCGGGCAAGGAAGCCCATGGCCATGCTGGTTTTGCTTTCGTCCCAGTCAGTGATGTCGGCCTGCATGTAGAAGGTGGTGTAGGTTGCGTCGAGGCGGACGCTGCCGGCGCGGCCGGGGCCGAGCGCACCGGGGGCCGGCGATGCCGGGGCCTTGATTTCATATCCGAGGGTGCTGGAACCCGGATCGGGATTGCGGAAGGTGTATTCCCCGCCGGCACCGTAGGGGCTGAGCGGAGACAGCCGGGTCCAGCCGACGTCGTTGCCGGCGGTGAAGTCGTCGGTGATGGTGATGGCGGCGGAGGCGGCGACGGCGGTAGCGGCCGTGAAGGTAAGAGAGGCGAAAAGCGTCCGGGTGCGGGTTATTCTCATGGCGGTAGTGGTTTTGAGTTGGTGTTCTGTGCTGCACGGAGAGTTCAGTCCAAAAGTTCGATCCGGGAAAGAACAATTTTACTTTCTCAGTTAAACAGGTGTGAAACGCCACTCGAGGCTTCATTCTGACCGCCATCAAGCGGGGGTTAACAGCGTAAGCTGCTTTCTGCTTCCGGATCAGTCGGCGCGCAGGCAGCTTACGGGCTGTGTCTGCTGTAGAATCGAAAACCAACCCCAGTTCACGCTCTGACGCTCCGGCGCTCCGGCAGCACCAGAGCCGCCGCGATTTTCTGAAAGCCGCCGCCCTGTTAGGATCTGGATTCGCCACCCCGGAATTCTGGAATGACTCGGTTGCCTGCGCGGCGGAGTCACCCAACGGAAAACTCAACGTCGCTGCGATCGGTGCGGGAGACCGAGGCTCTGACAGCGGTCATGCCGCCGGACAATTGGTTCATCCTGGGCTGCTTCACGGTCTTCGTGATCTTGAACGGATGAAATCCGCCGTGGCGGCGAGACAGGAACCGATTTTCGGCGGCTACGAGAAGTTTCGTTCCTCGGAGGCGTCACAGGCGACGTATCGAATGAAAGGCCCCTATGCCGAAGTCGCACGCAGCCCTAACATTCATTTCGCGGATTACGACTCGGACGCGAACGCCGCGTATCAGTGCGCCATCATGTGGGGCATCACCGGTGACCAAGCGTATGCCGAAAAGTCGAAAGAAATCATCCGCGCGTGGTCCGGGAGGCTGAACGTGATCAGCGGAGTGGACGCCATCTTGATGGCGGGACTCGGCCCGTTCAAGATGGTCAACGCGGCGGAGATGATTCGTCACACCGGTGCGGGTTGGCGGGAGGCCGACATTGTCCAGAGTGAACGGCATTTCCGCGATGTCATTTATCCCGTCATTGACGATTTCGCGCCGTTCGCCAACGGCAACTGGGACACGGCGGCATTGAAGACGATGATGGCAACCGCTGTTTACTGCGATGACCGCCCGATGCTGGAGCGTGCGCTACGATACTATGTCAACGGTCACGGCAACGGCCGGCTCACGCATTACATTATTAATGAGACTGGCCAATGCCAGGAAAGCGGACGCGACCAAGGGCACACGCAACTCGGGTTGGCACATCTCGGTGATTGTTGTGAGATCGCATGGCATCAGGGCCTCGACCTCTATGGC
>CAIKDP010000067.1 GCA_903826205.1 Akkermansiaceae bacterium | reverse complement strand
CGCGTCCGCACCACCCCGTGCGGATGATCATGGGTAGATGCCCGAGTGGCTAAAGGGGGCAGACTGTAAATCTGCTGGCTAACGCCTACGCTGGTTCGAATCCAGCTCTGCCCACCATCGTCTTCGATTGACTCTGTAAGTCACTCAGTATCAACGAATACGGACGATACATCAGGAGCCGCGACAGGTTTTCCTTACAAAATTCCATACAAGTTGACGCGGAAGCCTGGGTCTATGACCCCAAAGAAGAAGCGCCGCAGCAGCATCGTGGAGATTGGAACCGGCCCCGCGAGAGTCAAGATCTACACCATCAATCGCAAGGACGGCTACAGCGAGTTCGTGCTGGCATGGAAGGAGGGTGGCCGACGCAAGGTCCGGAGCCTCGCCTGCATGGAGGAGGCCCGTCTGATCGCCCAGCAGACGACCGTCCGGCTGACCAACGGCTACAGCGGCAACGAGGCCACCAAGCGTGACATCGACATTCTCCGGCACTGCGAGGACCAGGCCAAGCAATTCGGCGTCACCCTGGCCGCCGCGATTGATGAGTGGGTGAGCGCAAGAAAGACCGCCGGCGATATTGCCCTCTCGGATGCCGTCCGGTTCTACCAAGCAAACCGCGCCGACATCGTGCAGTTGAAGTCCCTCGCCCAGGTGGCCGAGGAATTCGTCGCATCCCGCCGTGCCAGCGGTGTGACCGACGCCTATGTCACGAGTTCCAGAGACTATCTCAAGCGCTTCACGGGCCAGGTGAGCGGGAATATCGCGGACGTGACGGTGAGAGACATCAACGCCTTCCTGCAAGCCCAGAAGACGCTCGGCCCGGTCACCCGCAATGGACTGCGGACCTGCCTCGTGACGATGTTCGGTTTCGCCAAGCGTCAGGGGTATCTCCATCCGGACCGCAAGACGGCCGCCGAGCAATCCGAAACCTTCAAGGTGCCGGACAGCGACATCGAGATCTTCACCCCGGAGGAAATCCGCAAAGTGCTGCTCGCCTGCCATGCCCGCCTCATCCCGCTGGTCGCCATTGGTGCCTTCGCCGGTATTCGCTCCGCCGAAATCCAGCGACTCGATTGGGAGGACATCAAGTGGGACCGCGGCCACATCGAGATTGCCGGCCGCAAGGCGAAGACGGCGGCTCGCCGACTGGTCCCGCTCAGCGACACAACCTGAAGGCATGGCTGGCCCCTTGGCGGGAATCCACCGGGCAGATCATCTCGATGGCCACCGCCGGAGGTGCCCTCTCCCTGCTAGGCTCCAAGGCCGGCATCACAGGCGGCTGGCGCAAGAACGCCCTCCGCCACTCCTACATCAGCTACCGGGTGGCCCTGACCGGCGACGTCCCCCGCACCGCGCTCGAAGCCGGAAACTCACCGGCCATGATCTTCCGCCATTACCGCGAATTGGTGGACGCCGAATCGGCAAAGGAATGGTTCGACGTCACTCCGCCCGACGGATGGATGCCGAAGGACCTGCCGCCCACAATCAGGCAGCGGCTCAGAATGCTGGCCCATCAAAACCGTCAATTCGTTGACAATACCAACCCTGCGTAACCATGAAAGTCATCAACATGAACACAGTCAGGACAATGAACTCCAGCGAGCCGATGGATGCGGCTAGCCCGGTGG
>CAIKDP010000066.1 GCA_903826205.1 Akkermansiaceae bacterium | reverse complement strand
TGCGGATAGCGGTTGAGCAGGCGGATCACCTCGCTGCTGCCCTTCATCTTTGCGGTGAAGCGGATAGTGTTATCACTCATCGGTGGTCGATAGGCTGAGGGTGAGCAAGGGTGAACGCGGATGGGCCGATACCTGTGAGATGCGGTATTCGATGCCCTCAACCTCGATGCGCTCGCCGAATTCCGGCAGCGTGTTAGGAAACGCCACCTTGGGCACCCGCAGGCTGAGATCGGGCGACTCCACAAAACCGCCCATCTCCATTTGCTGTTCCCTGCGGATACGGCTGATGAGAACAAGCAGGTCAAGCCCCTGCCATCGCGCCCTCACGCCATGCTCGGTGAGTAACTGCCGCAGGTCGGATAGAATGTCGGATTCAAGTCCCATGCCGGTGACACGGTGTCAAAATGGAACACCCCCTCCGGTTGCCCGGAGAGGGTGCCATGGACCAACATCACCCGAGGAAAGAAACTTCAGGAATACTCACCGGCCACCAGGTTGATGCGGCAGGCGGATGTGCCGTCGAGTTCGATCAGGGCCGGACCTTCAAGGACTACGAACACGGTGGGAGCATTGGCTTCCTTGGTGGCAGCGCCGACCGGAATCTGCGCACGGGAAGTCATCAAGTGAACCGTGTCGCCGGGTGCCAGTGCCAGGCCGAGGTTGGCCGTGAGCGTGATCGACACCCCGGCTTGCACCGAGGTCACTACCCCGCGCACGCCGGTTCCGGTGGCTAACGAGAACAGCACGACCACGTCGTTCTGCGCCGCCCCGGTGTAGGGCACGCAGTTCACCACGGCCTGGGCTGACGCGCTAATGGCGGTGACGGTCGTTGATGTGGTCGGGGCCTTGAAGGTGAGCAGCGAAGCCGCCTTGTCGGAGGTGGCGTTCACATACTGGACACGCACGCGGTCGCGCCCACCTGCGGGAACGACGACGTGACTGAGGGTGGATCCGGCGTTGCCGGTTTGACTGAATGGAAGCATGGCTTTGTTTGTTAGGTTGGAGGTTGGTTAGGGTTTGACGATGCGCTTGAGGGCGTCGGTCTTGGCGGCCACGAAGCCGTAGAGGCATTCGAGGGTGACGAACACCCGGTTGGCGCGGGTGTCGGTGAAGCGCAGGTAACCGAAGGTCATGCCGGTGGCTGGATCGGTGACGGCACCGGCCTGCTGGTATTCGGCGACGGGCTGGAGGTAGCGCATGGCCACCGCCACCGCGCTGGCATGGGCCGCGAAGCCCACGAGCTTTTCCGCGTTGTCGGACGGGATGATTGTCGTCTCGTGGAGACTGAACCCGGCGAGCCGCTTCACCATGCCCTCGGTGACGGCCGGAGCGTTGAGGTTCAGGTTGAAGCTCTTCGCGACCACGTCGTCGGCGAGCAGGTTGGTGTAGTAACCGGAGTCCAACACCAGCGAGCGCGGATTGGGCGGCATCTTGGCGTTGCCGCAAACTTCCCGCAAACCGAGCACCTTCTTGTAGTCAAAGGAGGTGGCGGCAAGCGCCGGGATGCCGGGCGCGCCGTAGGTGGCGGCGGTGACCACCGAGAGGATGTCCACCAGCACATCTTGCGCGAGTTGTTGCGCGGCTGCCTCGACGAGGGTTTCAAGAGTGTTAAGGGAGGTCTCCGCGTTCTCGCGTGCCGTGATGTGGACTGTCTTGAACTTGTGGCGGTTGAGCACGACCGGCGCCACGGTCACCGTGGAATCCGCGTTGGCGGTGTAGTCACCGGCGAAGTCGCTCGACGTGCTGGGCGCACCGACCAGGGGCACGCGCACCGTGTCGAGCTTGTCGGCGGGCAGCGGGCTGAAGTCGATAGAAAACGCCGTGACCGGCAGCAATTGAGCCATGAAGGGCATGAGTGCCCGCTGGGCGACCTTGATGTCTTTGACGTTGGTTAGGGTATTGGACATGACGATGTGTTAGGCTTGGTGTTTGAGGATGAGAGCTTGTTGTTCAGGGGTGAGCTTGCGCCAGAAGACGGTTTGCGCGGCGGGATCAGTGATGGCAGCGAATTGCGCGTGCAAGTCGGCGGCCTGGGTGGCATCCCCCGCAGGAGTGACGCGGGCCGGCAGCGTGGTGCCGGTGGAGGCGACGACGCGGGCAACCTCGGTCTGGACACGGGTGTCGAAATCAGCTTGCGACGCCTGGAGTTGGGCAACACGGGTTTGCAGCGTGGTGACACTGGTGGTCGCAGTATCCCGCTCGGCCTTGGCGCTGTCGCGTTCGGCGCGGACGGATTCGAGATCGGCACTCAGCACGGACAATTGCCCTTGCAGGTTCCCGATGTTGGTGGACGCCTCGGCGAGCAGGTC
>CAIKDP010000065.1 GCA_903826205.1 Akkermansiaceae bacterium | reverse complement strand
TCTGCTCATGGGCAGCCCTTCCACACGACGACAAGAATGTCGTCGCTCCTTAAGTGTGGCGCGGAAGCGATAAGGAGCCACGTTAGTCGGGGGCTTAAAGCCTGACTGCCAAGCGGGTTTTCGGGTTGAGGACGAACTCCTCGTGGGGGATGCATTGCGAGCGGCGGTGGATCCCCACCAACATGCCGACCGCGATCAGGCTAAACAACAGGCTGGAGCCGCCGAAGCTGACAAAGGGCAGCGGCAGTCCGTCGTTAGGCAGGGAGGCGGTGGTGACGGCGATGTTTTGGATGGCCGGAACAACCAGCACACAGGTGAGGCCAAGCGCAAGACAGCGATTGAACACATTGGTGGCTTGCACGGCGATGCCGATGCCGGCCACCGCGATCATCACAAAGCACAGCACCACTCCCAGCGTGAAAGGCAGCCCGAGCTCCTCGCCCACCACCGGGAAAATAAAGTCAATGTGGGCAAAGGTGAGGGTGCCGAATTTTTCCACGCCATTGCCGAGGCCGACGCCCCATGGACCGCCGTTGCCCAGTGCCAACAGCGCGCGCCATTGTTGCATGCCCTTGCCTATCTGTTGGACCGGGTCTTCCAGATACCACCAGGCGAGGATGCGCGACCAGCGGTTATCATTATGATAGATATAGTAGCCCGCCGCGGTGAGGATGCTGAGCGCGGTCGGCAGCAGATAGATGAGGCGGCTGCCCACGCAGAAGAGGACGGCGCCGGCGGCCACCGAGAGCGAGAGGGCCGTGCCGACGTCGGTTTCCACCGCAATCAGCAGAATGGGCACTCCTGCCAAGGCACCCGGGATGATAAAGCCCCGCCAGAACCCGCGGACTTCCGTCTGCCAGCGGGCAAACCAGGCGGAGAGGCTGATCACGACGACGATTTTGGCCAGTTCGGAGGGTTGGAAATTGCCGAGGAATGGGATATGCAGCCAGCGTTTCGAGCCATAGATTTCCGTGCCGATGCCGGGGACCAGGCACAGCGCGAGCAACACACAAATCACGACTAACAAAGCGGGCGCGCACTTGCGCAGCCAATCCGGGGAGGCGCCTGCCGCGATGATTGCCATGACCAGTCCGACCGCCGCCATGATAGCCTGTTTGTGGATAAAGAAATGCGGTTCCTCCACGCCACGCACCCATACGCTCGTGCTCGCCAGCATCGTCAGGCCGAGTGCCACCAGCAACGCGACGGCGATGCTGAGCAAAATGGATGACCACAGCAGAATGGATGGCAGGCGGAGCATGGGGGTGGATTAGCGTGGAATGACCAGGGTCATGCCGGTGTTGAGTTTGTGGGGGTCGGTGATGCCGTTGGCGCGCATCAGCGCCGTCTGTTCGACTTTATAGCGCTTGCAAATCCGATACATGTTGTCGCCGGACTTCACCACATACGAACGCCCGGCGGAGGCGGCTTTCGCCGACTTGGTTTCGGAGGCGGCTTTCGCGGACTTGGTTTCAGAGGCGGCTTTCGCCGACTTGGTTTCAGAGGCGGCTTTCGTTTCCCGGACCACGTTGGGGTGAACCACCACGGCCTTTGGGGTTGCGAGGGTTTCCTCGGGCTCCGTGGCCACCTGCGCGCCCTCGGCAACCGCCGACATCGGACTGCCTGATGCCGCCAGTTCCGCGGCTTCCGTGGCGGACGTCCGTTTGGGTGGAAGTTTCACGGTCAGGCCGGCTGAGAGGGTTTTGTTTTTATTGGCGGCGCGCAGGGCATTTTCATCGACGCCCTCTCTGGCGGCGATGCGTGCGTAGGTATCACCGGCCACGCCAATGGTGGTTGCTTCCGCAGGGGCGATCACCGACGGTATGACAACCCGTGGTTTCGGGGTGACAGGGGGCACCGCAGCGGGCGGCGCCGCCGCTTGCCCGACGGAATGATCGTTGAGGAACTTGAGATGAATGAAATAGAGGGCGATGGCCACGACGTGGAACAATACAATGATGGTGAAGCCGCGGGAGATCCGTGCGCTGTGTTCGGGGCTTTCCAAATCCTCGAAGCAGGCGGCGGTGGCGGCGTGCTGGGTACGGTTGCGGGTCACGGCATGGATGCGTTTGAAAAAACCTGAGGAAACGGGGCGGCGTTTGACGGGAATGGTACGTGGGTTCATGGCGGATTAACGGAGTTGATTGACAAGGTCGCGGAAGGTGTTGCCGCGTTGTTCATAACCTGAAAACTGATCGAAGGAGGAGGTGCCGGGAGAAAGCAGAACGGTGGAGCCGTTAGGGGCAAGTGCGCGGGCGGCGTGCAGGGCGTCCGCCAGCGTGACTACGGCCTGGCTGGCGACCGCCGCGGCGAACAACTCCTGCAGCGGTTGGGCGATCTGACCGAAGGTGACGCAGGCCACCGCTTTGTCGTGCAGGAGTGGCAACACGGATGTATAATCCAGCCCTTTGTCCTTGCCGCCGGCGAGCAATACCACCGGGCGGGTTTGCGAGCGCAAGGCGCTTTCCAGCGCATGCAGATTGGTGGCCTTCGAGTCGTTGAGATATTCCACGCCGTCGAGGGTGCGGATCAACTCGCAGCGATGGGGTGGAGGTGTGTAACCATGGAGTGCCTCGCGCATGCGTGCCAGTGGAATGCCAAGGGCTTGGCAGGCTGCCATCGCGGCCATGACGTTTTCCGCGTTGTGAAGGCCGCGCAGGCAGGTATCGTGTTCCAACTCCAACACTTTTTTCCCGTCATGGCGGATGCTGCGGCCATCGGAAAACCACTCGGCGGATTCATCAAGGGTGGAAAAAGTGACGCTGCATGCGGCCAGTGGCGGCAAGGATTCCCCGGCACGCACCACTGCGGTGTCGGCCCCGGTTTGGGTCTCAAAGAGCCGCAGTTTGGCGGCCCGATACGCGGCCACCGTCGGGTAGCGGTCGAGATGATCGGGGGCGAAGTTGAGCCAGATGGCCACATCCGGATGCAGGGTGCGGATGGTTTCGAGTTGGAATGAGCTGAGTTCGAGCGCCACGGCTGCGGGGGGCGCGTCTTGGAGAACGATCTCGGCGAAGGGAATGCCGTAATTGCCGCAGGCCGCGCCGCCCAGGCCGGCATGGCCGAGGATGCGCGAGACGAGTTCGGTGGTGGTGGTCTTGCCGTTGGTGCCGGTGATGCCGATGATCAGGCCGTGATAGAAGCGGGCGGCGAGTTCCACTTCGCCGATGACTTCCGCCGCATGGGTGGCAAACGCCGCCACATACGGGCCATAGGTATCGATGCCGGGACTGACCACCAGCAGATCGCTGGTCACGTTCCGGCCGAGTTCCGCACCGGCATTCGGATGCAGCGTCACTTCCGGCGGCATCCACTGCAACACTTCCGGCCCCGCCGTGTCCCATGCCGACACGTTCGCCCCCTCACGCAACGCGAGCGCGGCGGCGGCGCGGCCGCTGCGGCCGGCACCGAGAATGGTTACTTGTTTTCCTGAGAGGGACATGTTTTGTTAGGCGATTTTCAACAGGGCGAGACCGAACAGGGCCAGCATGATCGAGAGAATCCAAAAGCGGGTGATCACCTGGTTCTCATGCCAGCCCAACAACTCGAAGTGATGATGGATCGGCGACATCCGGAAGATGCGTTTGTGGCGCAACTTGAAGGAGCCGACTTGGAGGATGACCGACATCGCCTCCATGACGAACACCCCGCCAATGATGATGAGCATGAGTTCCTGTTTGGTGCAGATGGCCGAACTGCCCAGGGCGCCGCCGATGGCCAGGGAGCCGGTGTCGCCCATGAACACCTTGGCCGGATGACAGTTGAACCACAAAAATCCAAAGCACGCCCCGGCCAGCGCAAACAAAAACACCGAGAGTTCACCCAGATACGGGTTGTGGGGAATGACCAGATACTCGGTGGCAATGTAAAAACGATGCGCCAGATAGGCCAGCACGGCATAGGCCAGCGCCGTGCTGATGGTGCAACCGGTGGCCAGCCCGTCCAGTCCGTCGGTTAGATTCACCGCATTCGAGCAACCGACGATGATGAAGGCGAAAAACGGGATGATGAGCCAATGCAGGTCGAGCAGCGGGGATTTCCACAGCGGGAAACACAGCGCGCCAATGCCCAGCGGGTTGGTGCCGAGGCAATAGCCCGCGCCGTCCGCGAGTTGGCGCGGTGTGGCGCCGATGCCGGACACCTCCGGTTTGAAGTAGATGAAACAGGCCGCCACCATGGCGATGATGATTTGCCAGAGCAACTTGCGGCGGCCGCTGATGCCGTCGGCCTTCTTCTCTTTGACTTTCTTGTAATCGTCGCACAATCCTAACAACCCGCAGGCGGCCATGGTGCAGGCGCAGAGTGCGACGAAGGGGTTGAGCGGGCGGGCCCACAGCAAAGTGGAAACCAGCACCGAGCCGAGAATAAGCACCCCGCCCATGGTCGGGGTGCCGAGTTTGCCGCCGTGGAGTTCGGCCAGCTTGTGGACTTCCGCGGCGGTGCGGATCGGTTGTCCGACTTTGAGGGAGATGAGTTTGCGGATCACGCGGGGCCCTATCAGAAGGGTCAGCATGAAGGCGGTGATCCCGGCGCACGCGGCACGGAAGGTCGGGTATTGGAACAGGTTGAGAAAGGAATAGGTGTAGGCCCAACCGTTGGTGGTGTGGGCGAGCTTTTCCGCCTCAAAGGCGTGCAGCCAGAAATCGTAGATGAAGGGAAACATCAGGGTGTAGGAAAGGCGGTGTGCATGACGCGTTCAACGGCGGCGGCGCGGCTGCCCTTGAAGAGCACGGCATCGCCGGGTTTCACTGCGTGGCGCAACCAGGCGGCGGCTTGCGCGAAGTCCGGAAAATACGCGGCATCACCGGCGCCCGCGGCAATCCCTTGCGCGCCATCACCCACGGCAATGAGGGTGAGGCCATGGGCGGCGGCCAGGGCGCCCGTGCGCTGATGGGCGGCGGGGGCGTGATTGCCGAGTTCGCCCATGCGTCCCAACACGATGATGCGCCGCGCGCCGTGGGCCACCGGCGTATCGGCGAGGGTTTCGATGGCGGCGGCCATGGATTCCGGATTGGCATTGTAGGTGTCGTCAATGATGGTCACTCCCTGATGCTCGAAGGTGCGCAGCCTGCCACCGGTGAGGACCGCGGAATTGAGACCCGCGGCGATGCTGGTGCTGCTGAGGCCGAGTTTCCACCCGACCGCGGCGGCGAGCAGGGCATTGGTCACCATGTGGCGGCCCGGAACCGTTAGATCAACTTCAGCGGGAGGCTGGCCGTCGATGATGAGGGTGAAACGGTTGGAGCCGGCCGAGGGGCGAAGGTTTTCGGCGCGCACCAGGCCGCGGCCGTTGCCCACGGTGATGATGTGGGCGCGGGTGCGCTGGCGCAGATATTCGTGGAACTCGCAGGCGGCCGGCAGGAACAAAATCCCCTCGGCAGGCAGGGCGCGGGCCAACATGCCCTTTTCCTCGGCGATGGCTTCCCGTGTGCCCATGAACTCGAGGTGCGCGCTGCCAATGTGTGTGATGATGCCATGGCTGGGTTTGGCAATCTCGCACAGCGGGGCGATTTCGCCGCTATGGTTCATGCCCAATTCCCATACCGCGGCGGTGTGGGCCGGCGTGGTGGCCAGCACCGTGAGCGGCACGCCGATGTGGTTGTTGAGATTGCCCCGGGTGGCGGCCACATGAAAATGTTGGGACAACACCGCCGCGGTGAAATCCTTGGTGCTGGTCTTGCCGTTGGAGCCGGTGATGGCCACCACCGGCAGATCCAACTGCTGCCGCCACCAGCACGCCAGCCGCTGCAATGCCAACAAAGTGTCCGGCACGGCGATGACCGCGGTTCCCGCGGGTGCCGCACCGCTCCAGCCGTGAACGACCGCCACGCTCGCCCCGTTTGTTAGAGCCGTGGCGGCAAAGGTGTCGCCATCGAAGGTGGCCCCGCGCAGGGCGAAAAACGCCGCGCCAACCGGCAGCTTGCGGGTATCGGTGGCCACGCCGCCGGAGATGAGCGCAGCGGGGCTGCCTGCGGCGAGGGATACGCCCAGGATGTCCGCCAGTTGCTGTGCTGTTAGGGGTTGCATCGTTGGTCGGCGATGGCTTGGGCACGGTCGCGCAGGGCCTTGCTCGCGTGCTTGCGGTCATCAAAATCAAGGGTGTGATCGGCGAATTGTTGGGTGGCTTCATGGCCTTTGCCGGCGATGAGGACGATGTCACCCGAGCGCGAGGATTGCACCGCATAGGCGATCGCCTCGGCCCGATCCGGGAGGCTCACGGAGTTGGTGCCGCCCATGCCGGCTTCGATTTCGCGGATGATGGCGAGCGGGTCTTCGGAGCGTGGGTTGTCCGAGGTGATGATGCAGGCGTCGCTGTGGCGCGCGGCGGCGGCGGCCATCAGCGGGCGCTTGCCGCGATCCCGGTCGCCACCGCAACCGAAGACGGTGATGAGCCGGCGCGGGTTGAGTTCGCGCAGCGTGCGGCAGGCGTTTTCCACCGCATCCGGGGTATGCGCGTAGTCCACAAAGACGGTCGTGCCACCCGTCTGGCCGACGTTTTCCATGCGGCCGGGCACTTGCGGGGCGGTGGCCAGCGCCGCCACGGCGTCACGCGGGCGGATCCCGCAGACACTGGCCGCGGCCAGCGCCGCAAGCAGATTGTACACATTGAAACGGCCGATGAGCGGGGCGCGAACCAGATAGGATTTGCCCTTGGCGCTGAGTTCAAACTCCATGCCGCGGGCGGTCTGGCGCAAGTTGTTGGCGCGGAAGTCGCAATGCACGCCGAAGCCATAGCGCAACAGCGGCAGCTTGTTGTGCAGGGCCAGCGCCAGATCCGCGCCATAGGCGTCATCGGTATTGATGACCGCCACGGGCTTTTTCCCGTGGGGATCGGCGGCCAACGCATGGAACCATGCCGCCTTGGCTTGAAAGTAGGACTCAAGCGTGCCGTGATAGTCGAGGTGATCCTGGGTCAGGTTGGTGAACACGCAGGCATCAAAGCCAATGCCGGAAATCCTCTGCTGATGGATGCCATGCGAGGAAACCTCCATCGCCACACCGCGGCAGCCGTGGTCGCGCATCCGGCCTAACAGAGCGGTGAGCTCGATCGAGCCGGGGGTGGTGTGGCGGGCGGGCTCGCGGGTCTCCCCGTCATCTATCAGGATGGTGCCTAACAATCCGGCGCGATGCCAGAGCGTCTGCATCAGGTGATGGAGCAGAAACGCGGTGGTGGTTTTGCCGTTGGTGCCGGTGACGCCCGCCATGGCCAGATCACGCCAGGGATGCCCCCCCAGAGCGGACGCCAGCGCGGAGAGCGCGAAGCGGCTGTCCGGCACATGCAGCCAGGTGATGGCGGGTGGCAGGTCGGCGGGTGGCGCGGTTTCCGCCAGGATGGCGGCCACGCCGGCGGCGATGGCCTCGCCGATGAAGCGGTGGCCATCGGTGGCGGTGCCGCGGATGGCGGCAAACAACAGGCCCGGTGCCACCTCGCGTGACGAGGCGGTGAGCGCGGCAATCTCCACGTCCAACGATCCGGCAATCGTGACCCGGGTCAGGCATTGGCTGAGTTCACGCAGGATCATGGGGTGGTGGCCTTGGCAAGGGGCGTGGCGGTGATCGGTTCGGTCGGTTGCAAGTTCATGTGGGCGGCGACGCGCGTGGCGATTTTTCCAAAGGTGGGGGCGGCGATGGTACCGCCATAGCGGGTGACCTTGTCGGTCTTCGGATCATCGATGACCACCACACAGACAAAGGCGGGATCCTGGGCCGGCATCATGCCTGCGAACGACACGGTATAGCTGTTAGTCAGGTAGCCGCGACCATGCGGGGCAATGCGTTTGGCGGTGCCGGTTTTGCCGGCGACGCGGAAGCCGGGCACTGCGGCGAGGGTGGCGGTGCCACCTTTTTCAATGACCTTTTCCATGGCGGCCCGCATTTGGGTGGCCACTTTCGGTTTGACCACTTCCGAGACGATTTCGGGCGGATAGTCCTGCACGACGGTGCCGTCATTGGCGATGAGCGCCTTGACAATCTGCGGTTTGAGCAACTTGCCGCCATTGGCCAGGGCGGCATAGGCGCAGGTCATTTGCAGCGGTGTGACGTTGATGGCATAGCCATAGGCGGCGCGGGAGAAATCGACCGGGTTGTTGGTGTTGCGGGCCATGCCGGCGCTCTCGCCGCTGAGCAAAATGCCGGTTTTTTTGCCGAAGCCCATGCGCTTGACGTAGTCGAAGAAGCGTTTGGGGCCGAGTTGCAGTGCGAACTTATAGGCGCCGATGTTGCTGGATTTTGCCAGCACGCCTTCCAGCGTGAGGGTGCCATAGGGGAAATGATCGGGCACCTCGATGTTGCCTGAGACGTAGTGGCCGTTGTGGCAAAACACCGAAGTGTTAGGTGTGGCCAACCCCTCGTTGAGGACCCCCGAGGTGGCGACGATCTTATAGGTGGAACCGGGCTCGTAGATCGCCTGGATGGCGAAGTTGAAGCTGTTGTTCTCGAGGTTTTCCTTGCGGTTCAGATCGAAGTGGGGGCGGCTGGCCATGGCCAGGATTTCGCCGGTCTTCGGGTCCATCAGCACCACCGCCGCGCGCTCGGATTTAAACTCGGTTAGAGCGGCGTCGATTTCCTCCTCAATGATGGCTTGCAAGCCCATGTCGATGGTCAGTTGCACGTTGAGCCCGGCGCGTGGCGGCAGCAGGCTGCTGGTATCCCCGGGCACCACCAACCCATGGGCGTCACGTTGATGCTCGCGCCAGCCATCCCGCCCCGCCAGGTATTCCTCCATCGCGCATTCAACCCCGAATTTCCCCACCATGCGGGTGTGTTTTTTGTCGTTTTCGTCGGTTTCCTCGATTTCCCCGGTGAAGCCGATGAGATGGGTGGCGAGTGTGGGGGCGGTGTACCAACGCTTGATCGTGTTTTCGAAATCAAACCCCTGCAGCCAATTTTCATCGACGATTTCGCGCAGGCGGTCCGCCACGTCTTCAGGGATATCCTTGGCGATGGGAATCCATTTGCCGTTGCTCGTTTCGATCTTGGCGCGGAGTTCCTCGCGGCGCATGCCGAGTGGACGGGCCAACACGCTGACGGCATGGGCCAGGTGTTTTTGGACGATGTCCTCGGGTTTTTCACTGTCGAGGATTTCCGCGCGCAGGCTGTTGATGCGGCGCATGCGCTTGGCCGTGTCCATGTCGTTCCAACCGGGTTGGCTGCTGGCCTCGGCGTAGGCCAGGCCGAAACTCGCCAACTTCGGATCCAGCAGGTGGTTTTTATCCACAAACACGGTGGCCACGGGAATGCACCGTGCCAGCGGTTCCTCGTGCCGGTCCACGATCATGCCGCGAATGGCGGGCAACTTTTCAAGCCGGTGAAACGCCTTGTGCGCGCTGGTCGCGTAGTGTTGGCGGTTGACCCATTGGATTTGAATCAATCTCGCCGAAAGCAAGCTGAGCCCGGTCACCAGGACTGAGCACAGGATGATGCAGCGATATTGAAACTTGCGGTTCACGGGTTACGGAAGGGCGGAGGCCACGGCGGTGGGCGGGGCGGGCTTGACATCCTCGAAGCGGCCGAGCGGAATCGGCCGCAACGATGTGCCCGCCTCCTCAAGTTGCTGGCGGATGGCAAAGCGATTGAGAATCGAGTCGCTGCGCATCTGGATGGTGCGGATGTCGAGTTGGTATTGCTCGACGCGGCGCTCGATGGCATCGATTTCGCGGTTCACCTGGGTTTGCCGGAATTTGTAATCCGCGTGCAGGACACCCCCACAGGCACCAATGATGGCAGCGGCGATCGGCGCGAAGATATAGATCGAGGCGGGTGGGCGGGTTTGGGATTTCAGGCGGTTCATGGCGTTGGGTCCAATAACTGGGCAACCCGCAGTTTGGCACTGCGGGAGCGGGGGTTGAGAGAAGTTTCTGCGGGGCTGGGAGCGATGGCCTTGCGGGCTAACAACCGGAACCGGTAGTCCGGATTGCGCCGCGCCTCGGGCCAGCCCGGGTCGTCAATAAAGGGTGCGGAGTGGTGCCGGAGAAATTGTTTCACAATCCGGTCCTCCAGGCTGTGAAAGGTGATGACCAGCAGGCGACCGCCGGGCTTGAGCACCTGCGGTGCGGCGGCCAACGCAGCCGTGAGGGATTCAAGCTCCTCATTGACGGTCATGCGGATGGCCTGGAACGTGCGGGTGGCGGGATGGATGCGACCGTGGCGACCCAGCACTTTTTCGATGCAATCGGCCAAGTCGGTGGTGGTTGAAAACGGGCGCGCGGCGCGGCGTTTGACGATGGCCGCGGCGATGCGGCGGGCCTTGTGTTCCTCGCCGACCTCAAACAACAGGCGCGACAACTCGGCTTCCGGCCAGCCATTGATGATGTCGGCCGCGGTGCAGGCGCAGGACGGTCCCATCCGCATGTCCAACGGTCCTTCACGCATGAAGGAAAACCCGCGTGCCGCGCTATCAAGCTGGCGCGAGGAAACCCCCAGATCCAACAACAAACCGTCGGCCCGCGCGCCACTTTGCATGACCGGGCTTTCCAGCACCTGCGAGAAGTTGCCCTCCCAAGTGTCAAAGCGCGTGCCAAAGCGGACCAGGCGCTCACGGGCATGGGCGAGGGCCTCGGGGTCGCGGTCGACACCCAGCACCCGGGCGCCGGTGGCGAGAAAAATCTCGCTATGTCCGCCGCCGCCCAGCGTGCCATCGATGATGAAGGCCGCCGGCGTTGCCGCCATCCAAGCCGTCACCTCCGCCGGAAACACCGGCAGATGATAATCGCCCGCGTCGGCAGGGCTTGTGAAATTTGCCGACCGCCGCACCGACCAGCCAGGAACGGTGCGAGCGGTCGGGCTATGATCAGCGGTGGCAAGCACTGTCCCGAGTGCATTGCTCCGCCCAGCCAGAGAAATCTTCGATGGCCGCGCCGACAACCAGCCAGTCGCGGCGCGGACCATCGCTTTGATTAGCGCAAGAAGCTCTGTCCCGAGAGACTTCTTCCGCCCAGCCAGAAAAGAACTGCGGCCCGTGACCGCCGGTGCGCCTCCACCGCACGCCCGCACCATGGCCCACGCCGCCGCGCTGCCGCGGGGCGCGTCAAGTGCCAGGATGGAAGGGGTGTGCAGCATCGGTACAAGTGAAGGAAAAAATGGGTTGGATAGTGCTAGAGAATGCCCAGTTCGTCTTTCTGGTTCATTTCAATTTCCTGGGCGCGTTCGAAATACGGCCTGTTCCAAACTTCAAAGTGGCCATGCCGGCCCACCAGCATGATGTCGCTGTCGGGTTTGATATCGGCCTTTTCGCTCAGGTCTTTGGGAATCAGCAGCTTGCCTTGCTCGTTGAGGGTCACTTCGCGACACAGGGCGGCCAGACTGCCAAGCAATTGCCGCTTGGTGGCTTCGTCCTTGTCGCTGTTTTTCACGATCGAGACCCGTTCATCGTACCCTTCCTGGGTGAGCACCTTGAGCATCGGCATCTCGTGGGTCCGCGAGTAGAGCAAAAACAACACCTCGCCGTTGGCAGGTCGCCACGCCGGCGTCAATGCGAAGCGGTACTTCGAATCGACGGCGTAGGGCTTGAATCCCAGATAGGGCTGACTGGTTTTGCTCACTTTTTGACGGCTGAGGCGTGCTCAGTGCCTTAAAGTGAACAAAAGTGTATTTTTGTCAACGAAAATAGACGGGAATTTGAAAAATATCCCCAATCGATTTATTTTGAATGACATGCGTTGGCATAGTGATTCCCCGGGGTGTCCCTATCAAGTGAGTCTGGTGCTTGCATGTCGGCGACCCTCCCCCGTCTGACAATCCGCAAACCTGGATGGATCCGCGCGCAGGCGGCTCAGAGTTTGGCGACTTTGCCGAGATCCGGGCGTTGGCGGACGATGTTGGAGAGCATCTGGCGGCAATGGGGGTAGCTGGTGCGCTTGCCGAGGATTTCCGCGCTGCGGTTGAACGAACCCCATTGCACGACGGTCATTTCGACCTTGCGACTGCCCCACACGTTCATCAGATCCTTGGTGGGTTCGTAGATGTCCACCGTGGCGTTGCCGGCGAGGGCCGATCCGTAGTCGTCGACCACATACAGATAGGGCAGGCCGGAAATGCGGAACACGGTGCCAACCGGATAGAACGACCAGTCGGCGGCCGCACTGCGGACGCGGTTGGTGTAGCGCAGCGGGGTGCCGGTGGCATTGCTGTTGCCATAAACCAGATGATCGGATTCGCTGCAGGTGTAGGCGGTGGTGCGGACAATGCGGGTGCGGTCACTGAACGCATACACCGGCATACTGTGGCGGTCCTTGGGTCTGGCAGCCGCGTCGGCAAGGGCTTTGGCGGATGGCGGCGCGGTGGGGAAACTTTCCGTGTGGGCGAAGAAGCCACCGCTGCCCCCCAGAATGGCGGACTTGGGAAGAATGGCTAGACCCGAATTGCCGCAGCTGGCAAGGAACAGGGTGGTAAGCGCAGCGGCAGCGAGGGGGAGGAGTCTGGAAATCATGTGATAGGGAGCAGATTGGGCGACACCGAGTTTTCGGACGTCTCCAGCTTGTAAATAACCCCTCCGGCCATGGCAAACCTAAAATTCACATGTTAGTGAAAAAAGTTGGGGTAGGTTACATAAGTCGCTGGTAATCAATGGTTTTAATGATGAAATATCGACTCCTACGGGTTCAATTTGAGGGTTTTCGGCCTGTTGCGGGTGCTTTTGGGCGGGTGGCGGGCGAGTGTTAGGGAGCGGGTGGCGGGGCTTTTCTGCTTGTGCTGCGGCGGCTGGCATAGGAGCCTATCAGCGTGACCAAGGCCGTTGCCAGAGGAGTTGAATTGCTGGTGCTGCTGCTTGCGGCGGGACTGTTAGTCTGGGTGCTTTGGAGGGCGGGTAAATCGCCGGGGACCCAAGGCGGGGGACTGGGCATCCAAGCGGCGGATGCGCCGCTGTGCCTGCCAAACCAAGGCGAGGTGGATATGCGGTTTGGTTTTTCATCCGCCTGGCAACGCGCCCAAATTCCGCAGGCGGCGCGGTTTGATCCGCCGCTGGGGACGGACCACGGCGGATTGACCTACAACGCCCAACAATTCTGGGAAATGAACGAGGCTCGCGGCGGCCGCCACCTTGGAGATGATCTCAATGGCATTGGCGGGATGAATACGGATCTGGGGGATCCGGTGCTTGCCATTGCCGATGGCCTGGTGATCTATGCGGGGGACCCCTCCCCCGGATGGGGCAACGTCGTGGTGCTCGCCCACCACGCACCCGATGGCCGGGTGCTGCAGTCGATGTGCGCACATCTGGACCGGATCGAGGTCGTGCCGGGGGCCTTGGTGGCCCGCGGCATGCGGTTGGGCACGGTGGGCACGGCCCACGGCAATTATCCGGCGCATTTGCATTTTGAAATGCGTGCCGGCGATGAGGTGGTCATCGGCGGCGGTTATGCGCTGCAACCCCTCAACCGATTGGATCCATCCGCCACCGTGGCGGCCCTGCACCATGCCTCACCCGCCGACCGCGCACCCTCCATCCTTGCCCGCATGCTGCTTCTGACAAGTGCCGCCGGCGCACCTGCACCGCGGCGCGATTGAACCCGCAATCCCCAGTAAAAAAAAGCGACCCCACCAATGGCGGGGTCGCGTGATGAAAACATGCCTGCCGGCGATGCCGGGCTTAGAGGCCTTTCTTGGAGAGACGGGTGCCGGGAGTGGCTCCCTGACGGGCCTTGAATTTCGGATTGGATTTGCAAATGACGTAGACGGTGCCCTTGCGTTTCACCACTTGGCAATCGGCATGGCGGCGCTTGGCGGACGACAGGGAGGAAAGAACTTTCATGACAAGGAAGGTATGGGAAGGGGGTTGCTAAAATCAATCCGGCGGGCAACCGGGGCGCAGAGACTAGCCACACAACCCCGGCTGTAAAGCCATTTTTGCGGATTTTTTCGGATTACTTCAGCTTGATGGTAATTTCCTGTTGGGGCTCCATTTTGATCCCTTTGAAATCCTTGAGGGCGGCTAGCGCCTTTTGCGGATTTTTCTGATCCACACTCTGGAGTTTCTTGATGGCACCCGGGGTTTCCATGACCTTGCCCATGTCCATTTCCATCAGGGTGACGGTGTTGCCCTCCACATGGGTGGCGTTGGTCTGTGCGATGCCGGGCTCCATCACCAGCTTGAGACTCATCTTCATATCCCCCATCATTTGTTTCATCATCGGCTCCATTTGCTCGTCGCCCATGTCAGGGGCTCCGGCGGGCGGCGCCTTATCAAGCTCCGCGCCGTCCGGCTTGTTATGCTCGGGCGTGGTGATGGTGAGCACGCCGGCGGCATACTTGAAGGTGGTCGGCTTTTCCTTCGACGGTTTGTCCGCGGGGGCGCCGGGCGGCTTGGGCATGGCTTCCTGCAAGCCACCCGAAATCGAGAGTTTGAGTTGGTTGATGTCGGCGAAGTGATAGGTGGCGCGCGCGCCCTTGTTGCCGTTCAGCTCGATGGCTTCAACCTTTGCCACTGTGACGCCTGTGCCGAGAGCGGCGGCGCGGGCCTTGGCCTTGTCCGGGGAGGCGAGTTCCTTGATCGGGTCTTTGCCCTTGTCGCCGCCCATGCCGGCGAGTTGCTCAACCATCGCCACCATTTGGGCACCGAAGGTGGTTTCCTCGACAAGGGTGCCACTGCCATCCTTGTTCAAATGGACGGTGGTGGCCTGCTGCAGACAACTCGGCAGCGTGAGGGCGGTCATTACGGACACGAACGGAAGAATGAGGCGTTTCATTTGGGTCGCTTGGTTGGAATTCAGATCGGCAGCGCCAAGTCGCGGGAAATTCGTCCACATTTTCAGATTCATTTGCCCGTTGTCAGCCGCTCCGCGAACGGGCAGCATAGCTTCTGTGACGGCTGATGCAACTCCCGCGACTGAAAATTTTTGGCTGGGCGATGGGCGTTTGGCTTGTCAAGGCTTGCTTCTTTGACTAGGGGTCGCGCCTCCAAACACCAATCCGATGGCCCATACCCAACCCAAAGACGAACATCCACTGGCCAACATCCTGATCAACGTGATCGTGCCGGTGCTCATTCTGAGTTTGTTCAGCAAGGACCCGGTGTTACAGGCCATGCTCGGCAAGGCCGTCCGGCCATGGCACCTCGGCCCGGTCAAGGCCATCATCCTCGCCCTCGCCCTGCCCATCGGTTACGGCATCTGGTACTTCGTCAAAACCCGCAAACCCAATTTTTTTTCCGGGATCGGCCTGTTGTCGGTTGTCCTAACAGGCGGGTTGACCCTTTACCTATGGAACCCTGACGGCACGGTGAAAGCCAACGCCGGGCTGTTCTTCGGCCTCAAGGAAGCGCTCATCCCGCTGATGCTCGGCATCGCCATCCTGTTTTCGCAGCGCACAGCCAACCCGCTGATCCGCGTGTTTCTCTACAACGCCTCAATCTTTGACATTCCGAAAATCGAAGGGCGCATCGCCGAGCTTGCCGCGGAAAGCGCTTACACCCAATTGCTGTTAGGTGCCACCCGGCTGTTTGCCACATCGTTTTTTCTCAGTTCGCTGATGAATCTGGGGCTCGCGCAGTGGTTTTTCCGGGGCTTCGACGCACAGGCGGTGGATGCCCTCGAGGTGTACAACGGCATCATCGCCAAAATCACCGGCTGGGGATTTGCCGTCATCGGCCTCCCCATCCTCATTTTTCTCTTCTTCACCCTCATGCGCCTGCTCGCCGGCTTGCGCCGGCTCACCGGCCTCAAGGATGACGAACTGATGCTGCCGCGCTGAACTGCAAGACCGCGCAGGCCGACTTGTGGCGAGCTGCCCCGACTTCGGTGGCACCATCGGCCATGGGTGGTGAAATGCCCTTCCCGCACCCTTATCCAATCCCCTTCTGCAAATCCCTAACACTCCAGAGCGTTCCGGATGCGCCCTCACCGCTCCCCCGCAATTTCCGCGCCCCGCTCGTGCGCTTTTCTCCAAAGCGCTCCCGGCACGCCCGGAACACCCCGTCCACAAACGCCCGACTCCCGAGCACCGCCCCATCCGAAAAATACCGCACCCGGCACCGCAGCATCTTCCGCAATGCCACATCCCGGCTGCGCTCCAGCCGGGCCAACTCCGTCTCCACCACTTCCTTCTTTATCCCCTTTCTAACCACCTTCCCTTCCAGACGCCCCCCGGCATTTC
>CAIKDP010000064.1 GCA_903826205.1 Akkermansiaceae bacterium | reverse complement strand
ATTGACGAGATCAAGCATGAGCATGTGATCTGCCTGGGAGTGCCCCCCATGTTCGTCATTCAAGTCACCTGCTGGCTCGTGCGTGTCTCATCCGCTGCCCCAGCGGCCTCATCCACTGCCTCAGCGGCGGTGATGCTGGACGATCCTCTTGCCGCCTGGACCGATGGCCAGGATTTCAAGGGCCTCCTTCTTCGTCAGCTTGGCCAGGTAATGCTGCTTGAGGAGACTGCTGCCACCGCTGTGCCCGAATGCGAAAGTCAATTCTTCAAGCGGGCGGCCGATGGCGACCTGAATGGATGCGCAGGTGTGGCGCATGACGTTCTTCGGCCAGAATCCGCGGGTGATCGGTGGTACGTTTTTCAAGGGTGGCTGGGTCGTCAAATCCCATCCGGCCTTCCTGCGGGCGATCTTGGAAGTATTGACCCAGTTCGGTCCCACAACCAGATCGTCAGCCTCGGCATCGCCCCGGTGGGCGGCAAACCACGCTTTGAGGGTCGGGCAGATCGGAATCAACCGGCGGGCATGGCGCTTGGCAACTAGGGCCGTGATTTCGATATGGGTTTCGCCGATGTTCTCCCAGGTCAGCTTTTCCAACTCGCGGAGCCGCACGCCGCCAAAGATGGCAACAGCAAACCCGATGGCACAGCCCGGCGAGGTGGCCTCCGCCGCATCAAGGACAGCTCTGGCGGACTCGGCTGTCAGGCACTGGATCTCGGTGTCGCGGGACAATCTCACAGGTTCCAGCGCGTCGAGAACTTCCACCTTGCACCACTGTCTGGGCGGCGATGCGCACCAGCGCCAGAACGCCCCAAGGCTGACTTGGCTCGCTTTTCTCATGGATGGCGGGCGGGGTGCCAGAACCTCGTCGATCCCGGTGCTGGTGATATCGGACAGCGTGCGGTCATGCAGCGTCGCAAGGACGCGGTTCAGATGGTGCTTGTATCCTCTGAGGGTGTCCTCCCTCAACCCGTCCCTCGTTTGCAGGAATAACGGGATGGCCTCGCCAAACGTCTTCGACGCAGCCCGGTCGGCATGCTGGGACGCGTATAGCTTGGCAGCATCCAAAATGCTCCCCACCCCCGCCAGCGCTTCCATCGCCCTCGCCAGCATTTTCGCACCGTCCACAAGGCCGATCTTCCAAGGCTCCAGAATTTCCCGTGCCTCATCGGCCTGCATGGCGAGGCGGGGGGCGATGATGGCGGAGGGTTCCGGTGATCCGGTGAGCTTGTCCAGATGGGTACGGGCGGCTTCCCGTGTCAGGTGCCATGATCTCATGCGTTTGCCGTCCGGCGAGAGTGAAGCGGGTATTGTCACTTTCCAGCGTCCCCGGGATTTGTCATAAGTCGGTGGCGTTGCGGTTCTTCGTGGCATGGCAGTTGGCGGGTGAAAGTGTGCCCAAAAGTGCCAAGAATGGCCGGAATGTCAATGAGTTTCAGGAATTTCAGGAATCAGGGGAAGTTAAATCAAGGAATCCTTGGATTTATGTATGATGAGCAACCACGTGCATCTGCTGTTGGAAGTGTCGCCGTTGCCGGCGGGCGGAATTACTGATGAGGAGTTGTTGGCGCGGTTGAAAGCGAGCGGCAACGAAGCGGATGTGGCCGTGGTGGCGAAACGCCTGGCGGAGTATCGGAAGCTGGGCAAAGGCGGCGAGGAGGCAGCCAAAGAATTGCACGCAAGCTATACGTATCGGATGCATGACCTGGGTGAGTTCATGAAGGCCTTGCTGCAACGTTTTTCGCGGTGGCACAATGCGAAGCACGAGCGGGTTGGGACGTTGTGGGAATCGCGGTTCAAAAGCGTGCTGGTGGAGGACGGGATGGCGTCGCGGACGATGGCGGCCTACATCGATCTGAACCCGGTTAGAGCGGGAATGGTGACCGATCCGGCGGGCTACCGCTGGAGCAGTTACGGCGAGGCGATGGGCGGCGGGCCCAGAGGCAACGGCAAGAAGGCGCGGGCGGGCTTGGTGCGGGCGCTCATGGCCCACAAGGGGTATAAGGCGGATGCACGGTGCTGGGCTGGCGAGGTATCGAAGGACTACCGGATGTTATTGTTGGACGAGGGTGAGGAACAATTGAAGGAAGTTAGAAATACCGGCGGTCGCTTGGAGGTGAAGGTGGTTAGAAAGGGCATAAAGAAGGCGGCGGTGGAGGCGGAGTTGGCGCGGAGTCGGGATGTGGCATTGAGAAAAATGCTGCGGTGCCGGGTACGGTATTTTTCGGATGGGGCGGTGCTTGGGAGTCGGGGGTTTGTGGACGGGGTGTTCCGGGCGTGCCGCGAGCGGTTTGGGACCAAGCGCTCGAGCGGGGCGCGGAAATTGCGGGGCAGCGCGGCCGTTGCGGGCGAAACCCTTTGGAGTGTCAGGGATTTGAAAAAAGGAATTGGTTGAAGTAGCCTCCAGTCGGTCGGCAGATGATTCGGACTGGCCTAGGCATTCTCCACCAGCCAT
>CAIKDP010000063.1 GCA_903826205.1 Akkermansiaceae bacterium | reverse complement strand
TGTTTTTCTCGCGGTGGATGATGGGACGTTTGGGCCGGGATCCGGCGTTCTTCAAGTATGTGGATGGGAATGTGGCGGAGCGGATCATGGCGCGCGCGCGGCACGCGCTGTGTGAGTTGGACCCGGCGCAAAACCCGTATTTGCATTGGATCCTGCGCGGCACGCACGGCACGGCGCTGCCGCTGGCCTTGCGTCAGGAATATTTCGAACCGATCCGGCGGGCGCTGTGGGAGGACCGGTTGCGGGTGGTGAATGCCTCGCTGGAGGAATTGTTTGAAATGGAACCGGAGCGGAAATACGATGCCTTCAACCTCAGTGATATATTCGAGTACATGAGCGAGGCGGCCTATCACAAGCTGTTGGATGAAATCGTGGGCGCCTCGCGTGCCGGTGCACGCCTCGCCTATTGGAACATGCTGGCACCGCGCTCGCGACCCGCCACGATGGCGGAGCGCCTGCACCCGCTTGAGGACCTGGCCACAGCCTTGTTTCAAGAGGACCGAGCGTTTTTCTATTCGCGGTTCGTGGTGGAGGAGGTGTGCGCATGAGCGCGGCGGAGTGGCTGGCGGTGGGGTGGGTGATTGGCGGGTTGTTAGTCGGGTTGCCCTTGCTGCGCCTGCTGGCGTTGCGCTTCGGGGTGGCGCCGGAAGTGGCGCGCAAGTCGGTGCATGTGCTGATGGGTTTGGTATGCGCGGCGTTTCCATGGATCTTTGAGCGCCCGCTGCCGGTGTGGGTGGCCGCCATGCTGGTCACGGTGCTGCTCGGCTTGTTGCGGATCATTCCCTGCCTGAAACGCGGGGTGGGCTCCACGCTGCATGGCGTGACGCGTCTGTCATATGGCGAGGTGTTGTTCGCGCCGGCGGTGGCGTCGGTGTTTCAGTTGGCGCGCGCGGATGCCTATCTGCACGCAATTCCCATCGGGATTCTAACGATTGCCGACGCGGCGGGAGGGTTGGCCGGCACGCGCTGGGGCCGGCACCAATACGGCAGCGGCGATGGCCGCAAGACGGTGCTTGGTTCGACGGTGTTTCTGGTGGCCGCCTTCCTGTGCACGGTGTTGCCGCTGGTGGTGGGCGGACGGACCGACCTGAACCATGCGCTGTGGATCGGCCTGACTTTGGCCACTCTGGCGATGATGGCGGAAGGCATTGCCGACCGCGGCTTTGACAATCTGGTCATTCCGTTGCTGAGCTATTTTGTGTTGCAGCGGCTGCTGGGGCTGGAGTTTCCGGCTCTGGCCGGGTTCTTTTTCGCGGCGGCGTGCCTGCTCTTGCTGGTGTTGTGCGCGTCGCCCTGGTCGACGCTGAACGGCGGCGCTTTGTTAGGCAGTGCGCTGCTCGGGTGTGCCTGTGCGGTGGTGGCGGACTGGCGGTTTGTGCTGCCGCCGATGGCGGTGTTCCTGAGCCATTTGTGGAGCACCCGCCGGCACCGCTTGGCAGGGGTTTACGATCATCGGCTGGACGTGGTGCTGGCACATGCGATCGGTTGTTTGCCATGGGTGTTCCTGGCGCAGCGGGGGTGGCTGGCCACCCCGACCTGTCTCGCCGGGATTGCCTTTGCGATGGGCGCGCAGTTGGCGTTTTTGGAAACCGTCACCCGGTTGCGGATCATCACGCTGGAGTGCAATCCGCTGCGCTCCACGCTCAAAGGGTGGGGGATTGCGGCCATGCCCGGCCTGGTTTGGTTGTGGCCTGACGGCCGGCAATTGCTGGTGCCGGTGGCGCTGTCGGTGGCGGTCACGTATCTGGTGACCTTGTTGTTGCAAGCGACTCACGGTCGCTTTCACGGACATGAGCGCGGCTTGCGATTCTGCAAAGGGGTGCTGGCATTGTTAGGTTCGTTGCCCGCCCTCTTCTATCAACCATGAACCTATGTTAATCCATGGTTGTTCTAACTAACTATTAAGATTCAACTGCGATTTTCAGGGGGAAAGTGGTTGCCAGAACGCGCCCCGTCGGTTATGACCACGGGCATGGAGCCGATCACCTTTGCGCCGGTCTATTTGGAGCACGTCTGGGGCGGGCGGGCGATGGAGCACGTTTACGGCCGCACGTTGCCCAGGCCGGACCGGGTGTATGGCGAGGCGTGGGAGATTGTGGACCGCGATCCCGAGCAATCGGTGGTGGAACACGGTGAATGGGCCGGGTTGACCCTGCATGAACTTTGGAGCGAGCGGCGGGAGGCGGTGTTTGGCGCGGGGTTTGAGGACGCGCCGCGCTTCCCGTTGCTGTTCAAGGTGCTCGACGCCCGTGACGATCTGTCGATCCAAGTGCATCCGCCGGCCGAGGTGATCGCCAGGCTGGGAGGCGAGTTCAAGAACGAGATGTGGTATATCGCCGATTGCGCGCCCGGGGCCAAGCTCTATGTGGGTCTCAAGGCGGGTGTGACGCGGGAGGCTTTTGAAGCGGCCATCCGCGAGGGCACGGTGGCGGCGTGTGTGCATGTGCTCACCCCCCAGCCCGGGGAGTCGATATTCATTCCCATAGGGCGCCTGCATGCCATCGGCGCGGGGTTTCTCATCCATGAAATCCAACAAAACTCGGACACCACCTACCGCGTGTTCGATTGGAATCGCCTTGGCCTCGACGGCAAGCCGCGGCAACTCCACGTCGCCGCGTCGCTGGCCAGCATCGATTTCGATGATTGCGAACCGACCATGGACAGGCCCGTTGGCGACACGTTGGCAGAGTGCCGGTATTTCAAGACCACGCGGCAGGTGCTCGCAGTTGGAGACACCCTCGGCAATCCCGAGGCCGGACGCTTTTCGATCCTGGTGGTCGTTGATGGATGTTTGCAGAGTGCCGCCGGACGGCAGTTCGGCAAAGGCCAATCGCTGCTGCTGCCGCGCGATGCCGCGCCGTTGACGGCCCAACAAAACACGACCGTGCTGCAGGTGACACTGCCGGCGGGGGACGGTAGTCAGTAATCAGAGGACGGAGGACAGAGGACGGAGGGCCGTAATCAGTGGGGGAGCGTTGGAAGATGGCGGCGAAGGCATGCGTAAGGTGACGCGTCTGGATGCTCCCTGACTCGATTATGAAAACAATCCTGCTTCACGCCGTTTCCGTTTTGTTAGTTCTGCCCGCGCTGCCCTGCCACGGCCAGGCGGCCGATGTCCCGCCGGCGATTTTCCACGAGGGCGTGCGGGTGTTGTTTCAAGGTGACTCGATCACCGACGGCGGGCGCGACCGCAGCGGGCGCTATCAGGATCACGCCTTGGGCCATGGCTATCCTTATATCATCGCCGCCAATTACGGCGGGCATTTTCCCGAGCGCAAACTCAGCTTCCTCAATCGCGGCGTCAGCGGCAACAAGCTGGCGGACATGATCGGCCGCTGGGGCGGCGATGCGATCGCGCTCAAACCCGATGTGATCAGCATTTTGATAGGTGTCAATGATGTGTGGCACAACATCGAGGGCGGACGGCAAATCAACTTCCCGGAAATCGAGGCCGCCTATGACAAGTTGCTCACCGATACCGCGGCCGCCTTGCCGGGCGTCAAGGTTGTCCTGTGCGAGCCGTTCCTGCTGCGCGGCAAGGCGAACGAGAAAAAGTGGAACGAATGGGATGCGGCGGTCAAGCAGATCCAACAGATTGTCGGCAGGCTCGGTGAGAAGCATAAGGTGCCGGTGGTGCGTTTCCAAAAATTGTTTGATGAGGCATGCAAACGCGCGCCCGCGGAGTATTGGCTGTTTGACGGCGTGCATCCGTTTTTCGCCGGCAACCAGCTCATGGCCGATGAATGGGTGCGCACCGTCAAGGCCGCGTGGCCGGAGTGATGGGGGGCGGAAGAGTTATCAGCTATGGGTTATATGTTATTTGTGAAGAAGACGGGACTTGGCAAGTCCCCGCTCCTTAGGCGGCGCGGGAAATAAGGAGTCACGACATTCGTGTCGTGTCTTTGTGGCTTGGGTAGAAGACGGGGACAAGAATGTCCCCGCTCCTTAGGCCGCGCGACAGGAATGTCCCCCCGCCTTAGACCCCGCGCAGGCGCTGGCGGAGCGCGGCATCCGTGAGGCCGTAGGCCCAGGCGACGGCGATGGCGGCTAAAACATTTTCAAGGTGGAAGTTGGCGGCGCCGGTGAGTGCCGGCGGCAGATCGGTTAGAGTGCAGAGCGTGCGTTCCGCCGCGCCCTCGGCGAGTTGGATGCCACCATCACGCAGCACCACGGCACGCCCACCCTCGGCGCGATGGGCCACGACCACGGCATTGGCCGGTTGGCGGGTGAAGTGGATCACGCCGCCCTTGCAGTGTTGTGCCATGGGGGCGACCAGCGGATCGTCGGCATTCAAGACGGCGGTGCCGCGAGGCAGGACGGTATGCACCACACAGCTCTTGACCTTGGTCATTTGCGCGAGGGTATTGACCTGGTCGGAGCCGGGAGCCTCGGTGTCTATGTTGAGAACCACGCCGATCTGGCAACGGTCAAAACCGAGGCCTTCGCTGAGGATGGTTTCGGCCCCAACCTCACACAGGGCGATTTCCGTCCACGGGTGGAACAGCACGCCCTGCGCGCCCTCGCTGCGATCGCCACGGATCGCGTGGGCGCGGCGCGGGCCGAGTTGCAGGCCGTCGCTGGAACTCACACCGAGAAATTTCGCCGAGGCGCGCAAGAGATCGCTGAGGAGGCGGAGGGTGGCGGTTTTGCCGCGGGTGCCGGTAATGGCGATGAGCGGGATGCGCCCGTCGTTTCCGGTGGGAAACAGCAGGTCGATGATGGCTTCACCCACCGGTCGGCCCTCGCCCACGGCCGGTTCCAGATGGATGTGCAGGCCGGGGCTGGCGTTGATCTCGACGATGGCCCCGCCTTGTTGCTCCAAAGGTTGGCTGATGTCGCAGCACACGACATCCACGCCACAGATATCGAGGCCTGCGGTTTGCGCGGCGATCACGACATGTTTGCGCACGCTCGGGTGTACCTCGTCGGTGACATCGACTGCGGGGTTGGCGAAGCGGGATACAAGCACACGTTCGCCTTCGCGTGGCACACTGGTGATATCATGGCCTTGGTGTTGCAGGTCGGCCATGACGGTCGGGTCCCAGTCGATGGTGTCGATTTTCGCCCACGGGGCGTTGTCATGTGAACCGCGGCGGGGATCCGAATTCAATTGCGCTTCAATGAGTTGGTGGACGGTGTGTTGGCCATCCCCGACGATGGTTGCCGGTTCGCCGCGGCTGGCCGCCACCATGCGGTTGCCCACGACGAGCAAGCGGTGGTCCACGCCCGGGATGTAGCGCTCCACGATCACGCCGTCGCCATATTTCGCGGCATGCGGGAAGATCGCCTCGATTTGCGCGCGCGTCCTTATGTCGAGAAACACGCCGCGCCCATGATTCGCGTCGCGCGGTTTGACGACCACCGGCAGGCCGATGTCCTGCGCGGCCTCCCAGGCATCAGCGGCATCGTCCACGATGCGGCCGATGGGCACGGGCACGCCTGCACGCCGCAACGTGGTACGCGTTAGATTCTTGTCCTTGGCGATATATTCCGCGATCGCTCCGGTTTGGTCGGTTTCCGCGGTCCAGATGCGGCGCTGCCTGGCACCATGGCCGAACTGGATCAAGCTGCGTCCCTGCTGCAAGCGGCGCCATGGAATGCCGCGCCGTCTGGCCGCTTCCACGATGGCCTTGGTGCTGGGGCCGAGGGCATGGTCGTCCACGCTTTCTAACAGTTTCTCGATTTCCGCCGCGATGTCGAGGGGCTGTGAGCGATAGGCGGCGAGCAGCAAAGCCCGCGCGCTGTGCAGGCAGGCCACGGCCACGGTTTCGTTGACGTAGCCCACCACCACTTTGAAATGGCCATCCATGCCATCCAGCAGGGTCTTGCCGAAACTCTCGCGATGCCCGACCCGGGCTTGCAGCGCCAGCGTCGCACGTTCCAGCAGATAGGCCGGGCAGGTGCCGGCGGATGGGTCCTCATTGAGGCAGGGGTCGAGCATTTCCGGCAGCCAGGATTTCAAGCGCTGTTGGAATCCGTCCACGCGGCCGCAGGAGGCGGTGCTGAGGGAGCCCAAGGCAACCTGTGCTTCCACCACTGGTTGGAGCGTCCAGCGGTTGGGGCCACGCAGAATTTGGAGGTTGCGGATGTTGAGATCGGGCATGCGGAGGGGTGGGTTGTCACTATACCGACACAATGCCAGGAATATTTCCCTGAGAATGACTCGGCGGGTAGGAATAGCCAAAAATGCAAAACACCCAAGATCACTGAAAGAATCCAAACTTTCCGCGCCGTATCGTTGCGTGCCTTGAAAAATTCCGCTTCCCCCCACTTCCGCGTCACGAGTTTAATGGCCATTTTGCTCGGGGCATCCCTTCACACGGCTCCCGGTGCCGAGGTGCATTCAGCCCTCGACACAGCCTTTGCGCCCGATGGCAAGACGCTCGCCGTGACCGACGCCACCGCCCCCGCCGTGGTCCTCATCGACCCCGCCACCCGCGCGATCCTGCGCACGGTGAAACTGGCCGGTCCGCCGGCCGGCTTGGCGTGGTCAGCCGATGGCAAGCGCCTGTTTGCCTCGGAATCCGGTACCAGTCGCATCGCTGAACTCGACCCGGCCAAAGGCTCGGTCACCCGCCGGCTCAACACCGGACGGTTTCCGCGTGGTCTCGCCGTGGTGCCCAAACGCCAACTCCTGCTGGCCGCCGATTGGGGGTTGGACCGCCTCACTGTCATTGACCTCGCTTCCGGCACCCCCAAGGCCAGCATTCCGGTCGGACGCCAACCCACCACCGTGGCCGTCACGCCCGATGAAGCACTCGCCTTCGTCAGCAACCTGATCCCCGCCACTGCCGCCACCGCGCAGGACACCGCCACCGAGATCTCCGTCATCGACCTTCAGACACTGCAAGCCAAGCCCGCCATCCGCCTGCCGCTCGGTTCCACCAACGCCCGCGGCATTGCCGTCAGCGGCGACGGTCGCACCGCCTACGTTGTCCACACCCTCGGCCGTTTCAACCTGCCCACCACCCAGCTCGACCGTGGCTGGGTCAACACCAATGCCCTGACCCTGATCGATGTGGGGTCTAACAAAATAACCGCCACCGTTCTGCTTGATCAAGTGATGGATGGGGCCGCCGACCCTTGGGGGGTTGCGTTGGATCCATCCGGACTGCGTCTCTACATCAGCCTGTCGGGGGTTCATCAACTAGCCGTCATTGATTTGGAGCGTTTGCCGGAAATCCTCAAGCAGTCGCCTGAATTGCTCGTCAATGATCTGGCGGCGCTCCACCGCAACAACCTGATCCGCCGCATCGACCTGCCGGCCCAAGGCCCGCGTGGCCTCAGTGTCGCGCCCGATGGCAAGCTCGTGGCCGTCGCCGGTTACTTCTCGGGCAACGTTGTGTTCACTGACAGCAGTGGTGCCACGCCCGGCGCACTCGCGCTCGGCGCGCAAGCCGAGCCTCATCTCGCCCGCCAAGGCGAGGCGCTCTTCCACGATGCCGGCCATTGCTTCCAGCGTTGGCTCAGTTGTGCCTCCTGCCATGCGGACGCCCGTGCCGACGGCCTCAATTGGGATTTGCTCAACGATGGTCTCGGCAATCCGAAAAACGCCCGCTCACTGGTGCTCTGCGACCGCACCCCGCCGTTGATGTCGCACGGCGCGCGCAGCAACCTGGGGTCTTGCGTGCGTGCCGGATTCACTCATATCCTTTTCACTGAGCCCAAAGACGCCGATGCGGACGCGGTCGTCGCCTACCTCAAGTCCCTCCAACCCGTGGTCAGCCCTTACCGCAAGGAAGACGGCTCTCTAACTGAATCCGCGGTGCGCGGTGAAAAGCTCTTCAATGATCCGCAAGTCGCCTGCGCCAAGTGTCATACCAGCCCGCTGCTCACTGACCTCAAGATGTATGATGTGGGCACCAGCCGGGCCTTCGATCGCGGGGCCAAGGAATTTGACACTCCCACCTTGGTTGAACTCTGGCGTACCGCGCCCTATCTCCATGACGGCAGTGCCATCACCGTCCGCGAAGTGCTCGTCGAACAAAACCGCGGCGACAAACACGGCGTCACTTCCAAGCTCACGCCCGCACAAGTCGACGATCTCGTTGCCTACCTGCTCTCGCTCTAACAAAAAAGAGCCATGTTCTTGACCCCGCTCCGCGTCTTGTCAGGCGCCTTGGCGCTGGCAGTGGGAGCAGCCAGTGCGGAGGACGTGCGCAGCGAGGTGCTTGCCCGCGTCCCGGCGCTCAAGGAGATCGTGTTTGCCGTGCGCAAGCCCAACGCCAGTGACCCGCACTGGTATGCCAACTTCGGCTACTACGGACCGGATGAAAATCGCGCGGCCTATCAGCCGGGCGGGCGCTTGTGCAAGCTCGACCTGGCAAGCGGGGTGGTCACCAACCTGATTGACGATCCGCTGGGCGGCATCCGTGATCCGGTCCTCAACGCCGATGCCAGCCGCATTTTGTTTGCCTGGCGCAAAGGCAAGGACCCGTATTACCACCTCCACGATTGCCGTCTTGACGGATCGGATCTGCGCCAACTCACCGACGGTCCGTGGGATGACTTTGAGCCCAGCCACCTGCCTGACGGTGGCATCGTGTTTGTTTCCAGCCGCTGCAAGCGCTGGGTCAATTGCTGGCTCACCCAGGTTGCCACCCTCCACCGATGCGAAGCCGACGGCCGCAATATCCAACTGCTCTCCGCCAACCTCGAACAGGACAACACCCCGTGGCCGCTCCCCGACGGCCGCATCCTCTATCAGCGGTGGGAATACATCGACCGCTCGCAGGTCCACTACCACCACCTCTGGACCACCAACCCGGATGGCACCAACCAGATGGTATACTACGGCAACCAAACCCCGGGTACCGTGATGATTGACGCCAAACCGATTCCGGGGACCGATCAGGTGGTCAGCATTTTTTCACCCGACCACGGCCGCTTGGAGCATGCTGGCAAGGTTGTCACGCTCAACCCGCGCTCGGGTCCGGATGACAAGGGCGCCGCTCACGTCATCAATGCGGCGGCGGATTTCCGCGACCCGTGGCCATTGGCAAGTGACGCCTTTCTGGTCGCCCGCGGTTGCGAACTTCTCGCCATGGATGGCAAGGGCGCCACCGTCCCGATCTTCACTCTAACAGATGCCGAGCGCCAGGCCGGGTTCTTGGTTCACGAGCCACGGCCGGTGTTGCCGCGGCCGCTGGGAAAAATCCTCTCCAGCCACACCAACCCGGCTCAAACCACCGGCAAATTGATTCTCGCCAACATTCTCGAGGGTCGCAACATGCAGGGCGTCAAACCCGGCGAAATCCGCAAATTGCTGGTCCTTGAACCGCTCCCTAAACCTATCAACTACACCGGCGGCATGGACCCGCTCACCTACGGCGGATCGTTCACCCTCGAACGCATCGTGGGTACCGTGCCGGTGGAAGCCGACGGCTCGGCCTATCTGGAGTTGCCCGCGCGGCGCAGCTTCTTTTTTATCGCGCTGGATGCCAATGATCTTGCGGTGAAGCGGATGCAGAGTTTTCTAACCGTGCAGCCGGGCGAGGTCACCAGCTGCGTCGGCTGCCATGAGCAGCGCACTCAAACCAGCCTGGCTCCGCTCAACCTCAAAGCCTTGGCACGCCCGCCGAGCGCCATCACCCCGGTCCCCGGGGTCCCCGACGTCTTCGACTACCCGCGCGACATCCAACCGATCCTGGACACCGCCTGTGGCGCTTGCCACGGGTATGAGAAGACCGCCCGCGGCGGCCCTTACGCCGGCAAGCTTGTTCTAACAGGCGATCGTGGTCCGATGTTCAGCCACAGTTATTTCATGATGACCATTGCCGGGCTGTTTTCCGACGGCCGCAACCGCTCGCAAAGCAACTACCCGCCGCGCACGCTGGGTTCCTCGGCCAGTCGCTTGCTCAAGCTCATCGACGGCTCCCACTACGACGCCACCGTCACTCCGCAGCAGGCGGCCACCCTGCGCCTCTGGATCGATGCCGCCGCCACCTATCCGGGCACCTACGCCGCGCTGGGCACCGGCATGATCGGCGGCTATCAGGAAAACAATCAGGTCCACACCGACAACGACTGGCCGAGCACGCGTGCCGCCGGGGAGGTGATCAACAGCCGCTGCGTCGCGTGCCACAGCGGCAACGGGCCGTCGCCGTTGCCGCGCTCGCTCAGCGACGAACGTGGCACGTCGTTCTGGAAGCCGAAAATCCCCGACCGCTCGCTCATTACCAGCCGTCATCTCGTCTTCAATCTCAGCCGCCCGGAAAAATCCCTGATGCTGCTTGCCCCGCTCGCCAGCGCGGCCGGCGGTTATCAGCTCTGCCGCAAGGGGGATGACCCCACACCGGTATTTTCTAACACATCAGACCCGGGCTATCAGGCGTTGCTGGCGATGGTCAGCGCCGGCAAACAGGACCTTGAGACCATCACCCGCTTCGACATGCCGAGCTTCAAGCCCCGCGCCGCCTATCTGCGCGAAATGAAACGCTACGGCATTCTGCCCGTCGACCTGCCGCCCGACGCCCCGGTGGATCCCTATCAGACCGACCGTCGCTACTGGCAATCCCTCTGGTATCAGCCGCCTGCCGGCAGGTGAGTGATTCCGCCTGTCTGACCTGTCTGACCTCCGGCCGCACATATCCGTGAAAGAACCGCGCCCTTGGGCCGCGTATTGCCTGCCTTGAAACAACTGCCAACAAACCACTGCCGCTCCGCGCTACTGACGCTGCTTCTGCTCGGCAGTCTGTCCGCCATCAGTCAGGCAGCAGAAGCAGCAGAGGCAGCCATGCCGGCACATACACCGGTCATTGCCTTGCGGCTTTCCATCAAGGAACTCATGACCCGGTTTGGTGCCAAGTACCCGTCCGGCCAGGCCTGCCTGGACCAACTCGGTGAGTTGGAGAAGGCGGAAAAGTCCGCCGAGTGGCAAGCCCGCTTTGACGACCTTCAGTACAAGGCGTTGGTGACCGACAATCCGTATATCGACTTCACCGAGTTGCTCGCCATCCGTCGTGAACCGAAAAACCTCGGCCTGCCGCAAAACTGGCAGGGCAATACCAGCCTCAAGGCCAGGATGAACAACGAGTTGATCCGCTTTGAGGTGAAGGCGAAAACCCCGGCAACCATCGTCTACACACCCGCCGAACCCTGGTTTGTCGGAGACCTCAACCTGCATTTCGACGCCGACCGGCTGTTGTTCTCATCGATCAGCAAAAACAACCGCTGGCAGGTCTTCGAGTTGAAGTTGGGAGAGTCGGTGCCAACCGTCATCACCTCCGAAAGAGACGCGGACGTCGACAACTACAACGGCATCTATCTGCCGGATGGGAGGATCATCTTCGATTCGACCGCGACGTTTCTGGGCGTGCCGTGCGTGGGCGGCAATGATTACGTGGCAAACCTGCACCTGCTGAGCGCCGATCGGAAGAACGTCCGCCGCTTGTGTTTCGAGCAGGACAACGACTGGTATCCGACGCTCTTGGCCGACGGCCGCGTCATGTACCTGCGCTGGGAATACACCGATTCCGCCCACTACTTCAGCCGCGTGCTGATGGCCATGAACCCGGACGGCACCGGCCAGATCGAGTACTACGGCAGCAACAGTTACTGGCCTAACAGCACGTTCTATGCCAAGCCGTTGCCGGGGACGACTAACAAATTTGTAGGGATTGTTTCCGGGCATCACGGTGTGCCCCGGATGGGCGAACTGGTGGTGTTCGACCTGTCGGCCGGGCGCCAGGAAAACACGGGCGCGGTGCAGCGGATTCCAGGCTACGGCAAGCCGGTGGAGCGCAAGATCAAGGACCAACTGGCAAACGACTCGTGGCCGAAGTTTCTGCATCCGCAGCCCATCGCCGACAAGTACTTCATTGTTGCCAGCCAAGCCCGCAACAATGCCAACTGGGGCATTTACCTGGTGGACGTGTTCGACAACAGGGTGTTGCTGCGGGAGGAACCGGGCTTTGCGCTGCTGGAACCCATCCCGCTCAAGAAGACCCCCGCGCCGCCGGTCATTCCCGACAAGGTGCAGCTTGATTCCAAGACCGCCACGGTATCCATCCAGGACATTTATGCGGGCCGCGGCATGCCGGGCGTACCACGCGGATCCGTCAAGTCGCTGCGGGTCTATCAATACGAATACTCCTACCGCAACATGGGCGGCCATTACGCCGTGGGCATGGAAGGCCCGTGGGATGTCCGCCGCCTGTTAGGCACGGTGCCCGTCCAACCCGACGGCTCCAGTTATTTCGAAATCCCGGCCAACACCCCGGTTTCGCTGCAACCGTTGGATGCCGAGGGCAAGGCGCTCCAGCTCAAGCGCAGTTGGATGGTGGGCATGCCCGGCGAGCGCGTGTCCTGCGTCGGTTGCCACGACGACCAGAACAACGGCGCACTCGCCATGAAAATCACCAGTGCCCAGCAACTGCCGCCCGCCAAGCTGCAACCCTGGCACGGCCCGACCCGCGGCTTCAGTTTCATCCGCGAAGTGCAACCGGTGCTCGACAAGTATTGCGTCGGATGCCACGACGGCAAGGAGGCGGACCGCCCGCGCTTTGACGACGCCACCGGCCATTTCCCGAAATCCTACAGTGCGCTGCATCCGTATGTGCGCCGCAATGGTCCCGAAGGTGACTACAACACCCTGACTCCGTTAGAGTTTCATGCCGACACCAGCGATTTGGTGCAGATGCTGCAGAAGGGCCACCACAATGTGAAGCTGGATGCCGAGGCGTGGGACCGCTTGATCACCTGGATTGATCTGAATGTGCCGGCCTTGGGCACCTGGAAAGAGGTGGGCAGAATCCCGCAGAACTTCGAGCAACGCCGCTATCAGATGCGCAAGGAACAAGCCGGCATCGATGAGGACATTGAGGCAATTCCCAATCCCTATGTGAAAACCGAAACCTTCATCCAGCCGCCGCCCATGCCGCCCAAGCCGGCAGTGCCAAAGGTCGCCGCTTGGCCGATGGCGGCCGACAAGGCGCAGCAGTTGCAGGCGGCGGCCGGTGCCAGCGAGATGACGCTTGACCTGGGAGGCGGCAAGACGCTGGCGTTGAAACGCATTCCGGCCGGCGAGTTTGCCATGGGCGACATCAACGGCAGCCCCGACGAGTATCCGGTGGCCAAGGTCGCCATCCGCAAGCCGTTCTGGATGGCCACCGCTGAAATTTCGTTAGAGCAATTCCAACAGTTTGATGCCAAGCACCTCAACGGCTATTACGACATGCATTACAAGGACCAGGTCAAGCCGGGCTATCTGATGGATTCGCCGCAACTGCCCGTCATCCGCGTGTCGTGGAACGAGGCCATGGCGTTCTGCCGCTGGCTCTCCGCCAAGACCGGCAAAAAAGTCACCTTGCCAACCGAGGCCCAGTGGGAGTGGGCGGCCCGTGCCGGCAGTGATGCGCCACTCTGGTATGGCGACTTGAATGCCGACTTTTCCAAGGTTGCCAACCTAGGAGACGTCTCCTTGAAAAAATTGGCGGTCAGCGGTGTGGATCCGCAACCTATCAGGAATCCCGGCAAGGACGTGGATTTCGTCCCCAAGGATGAACGATTTGACGACGGGGTGCTGCACTTGGCGCCATGTGGCAAGTATGAGGCCAATCCATGGGGGCTCAAGGACATGTCCGGCAACGTCGCGGAATGGACGCGCAGCAGCTACCGCCCGTACCCCTACAATGCCGCGGCGGACAAGGACGAAACCCAGTCGGTGGCGAAAAAAACCGTGCGCGGCGGGTCGTGGTATGACCGGCCCATCCACGCCCGTTCCGGCTTCCGCCAGGCCTATCCGGCATGGCAGCAGGTCCACAACGTCGGCATCCGCGTGATTGTCGAAGACTGAGCGTAACATTCGTTAAGGAGCCACCACATTTCTGTGGTGGTAGCGGAAGATCGGACCATAAGTGCGTGCCGAAGGCTCTGCCCATGGACATTCATTTCCGCACGACGACAGGAATGTCGTCGCTCCTTAAGTGTGGCAGCAGCGGAACTGAGCCGGCAACTCACTCATCCGATTCCGCCTGCGCTTGCAGCGCATGATAGGCATGGATCGCCGCGTAGGCGTCGTTGGCGGCGTATAACAATTGGCGCTCGTTGAGCTCCCGGGCCGCCCAATTCGATGTGGTCACCGATTTGGATTTCGAAAATTTGCGTTGAAAGAGGATGGCGATGGCGGACTTGGCACCCACGGCATTGCGGTAGCCAAGTCGCTTGAACGCGCGGTCGAGGTCCACAATGGCTGCGGGGCGCAGGCCAAAGCGGTTGGAGATCTGGCGCAGATCGCCGCTCAGACCGAAGCCGATCTTGGTCAGCGCGCTCGAGCGCAGCAACTCGATGATCGCCGGATGGGATGCGGCGCAATGCGACTGGAAGATGAAGGCTTTCTCCAGGGTGGCGAATTGCAGCACATGCGGACCCTCGGATTTCTCGCCCTTGTGAAACGTCGGCTTGGACTCGGTATCGAACCCCACAGTTCCCGCCTGCATGAGTTCCTCCAACGCCAGTCCGGCTTGCCGCGCATCAGTCACCACGAAAATGCGCTCCATAGCGAGCCCGGCAAAGGGCTCCAATTCGGCGATCTCGTCTCTGCTGGGTGGCGTCTTCGGGGCGGGCATCGGCTGCCGGAGAATACCATTCGCCAGCGGGGGTTCTTTCAGCCAAATGAACCTACCCGAGCCAGCCATCGACGGTGGGGGCGAGCCATCGGGCGAGGTCCGCCGCGAACCAAGCGGCAAAGGCTCCAGCCACCACGTCCATGGTGTAGTGGGCACGCAGGATCAGCACGATGACCGCTTCGCCGAGTGCGATCAGGACCGCCATGGCCGCCAGCCAGGGCGGCGCCAGATGGCAGATTTCGATCGCCCCCAACACGGCCAGCGCGGTGTGGCCGGAAAAGAAAAAGTCGTTGCCCACGTCATAGGTGACCAACGCCGTGGGAAACCCCGGGTTGTGCCAGATGATGCCCGGTGGCGGTGGCAGCGGGCAATTGGCCTGACAAATCTGCCGCAGGCTGAACACCATCAGCACCCCCAGAAACGGCGCGAAACTCGGCCCGAACACCGATGCCACTATCAGGAAAATGCCGAAAATATCGATGCACAGCGAGCTGATGATGAGCGCATACCTCGCCGCATGCGCGTGCCCGGCGAACCAGGCGTGCCAGTTGGCTGTCAGATCGTGGATCCCGTCGCCGATCCCGTCGCCACCTCCGGCTTTTTGCCCGATGAGCTTTTGCGTCCAAAACCAGATGACCAGCGCCACCGCGACGACCAGCACCCGCAGCCCCACCGCTTCCCATGTCCATGCCATCAGGTTCATGGCGTGGCAATTCCAGTGGGGTTGACGCGGCGCAAGGCCTTGGATTCTTCTAACATAACTTCCATCCGCTGGAGCAACTCCGTGGTGACCGGGTCCACCGCCTGCGAGCGGTCGCGCGCGGCGCCGACCTCGAGCCCCTCGCCCACGGTGATGACGGCGCGCAGCGGCGGATGGGCGCGCGCCACGTCGGTTAGATCCTCCTCATAGCGTTCCACGGTTTCCAAGGTCCGCTCCGGGGTCGGTTGCTCGATGTAGTCGCCGGGATAACAATGCAATTGTTGGACCAGATAGAGGTTGGCCAGATGGCGCCAGCGTTCGGCGCGTTCGGCCTCGGTCAGTTCGCTGGTGAGCATGTCCGGGAGGATGGCGGTGCGGAGGCGTTTGACGCGGGCCATGGCATCGCCATCGTGGCGGTTCGCGCACCATTGGTCTTCGAGTGGCGTGAGCAAGTGGTCCACCAACCGTTGCAGGCGCCGCTTGAGGCTGCCCGGTTGCGGCGCGTGAAAATGTTCGATCTCCTTGAGGGACAGCAGCGCGAGCCCCACCTTGGTGATCCGCTCTAACATTGGCAACTGCGCCTGCGCCTGCCATGACAGCCGGATTTCAATTTCCTCCAGCACCGGGGTGACGGTGGCGGCCAAGTCCCCCTCGAAAAAATAGCGGATGAACACCGGATGAATGACGACCTTGCCGTCCGGCCGTTGTTTGGCCGCGGCCCGTGCCAGGAACGCCGGCCCCCCCATGAAATTGAGCAGGCGGTCATTGCAGCGGGTGATGAAACCCTCGGCAAAGATGACCAGCGGGTGCTTGCCCTCCGCCACGGTGGCAACCGAGCATTTGAGCGACTCGCGGTCCATGCCCTCGCGGTACACACTGAAGGCGCCGATGCGCGGCAGCATGAAGCGCTTCCACCAGCCTTCCATGAAAAGATGCCAACTGGCGATGGTGTGAAACGGCCGCCCCACCGCCTGCGCCACAGTATCTAACACCAGAGGATCGCAGGGCCGGCAGTGGTTCACCACCAGCATCACTCCATGCCCCGCGTCCAACGACGCCCGCAAACGCTCCGCCCCAACGCATTCCACCGCCGTGATGCCGTAGTCTTTGCGCAATTGGCCTGCCGCCAGGCGTCGCGCCACCCACAGCCAAAACCGGCTCAGCCGCGGCGCGATGAAGGTGTACGGCTTGTCGATGACGATTTGTTGCATGTGCGGATAGGGTTTCCGGCGTGGCTCGCCGCAGGCGCCGAGCCACGCCCAAGTCTGACGGGTTCCGGCCCGTCTGGCAATCTCACAAACAGGTGGAGGCCCACGGACCGCCCGATTTCTTCGTAGGCGCGTTGGTGACAACGCGGGCGGGGCGGCGCGAGCTCACCGTGCGGCGGCACCCGCATTCTAACGAATGCGCCTACGTGGA
>CAIKDP010000062.1 GCA_903826205.1 Akkermansiaceae bacterium | reverse complement strand
CGGCCCTGCGGGCCTCGCAATGACGGAATGGATAGGCCATGATCGCCGCGCCCTGCGGGCTCGCGATGACGGACTTTTTCAGACATTCCCTAGCGATCAAGGAGTTTGGTCTCATCTCTGTGCGGTACGTTTATGGTCTCGAACATCAGGCCGATGTCTGTGAGGACGCGGTAGCGTGAGAACAACTCGACGTATTGTCCATTCAGGTAGTTGCTGCTCGCCGTAAAGGCTTCGTTCTCCGTGTCCAGCAGATCGAGCAGCGTTCTTTGTCCGAGACCGAACTGCTTGGAGTAGGCATCGCGCGTGAGTTGCGCCGACTCCGAGTGCTTGATGAGAAAAGGCAGCCTTTCCCTGGCCGAGCTATAGGCGTTCCAGGAGAGCCTGATGCTCTGTTCGATCTGGCGTTCGGTGCGGTGCATGATCTCTTCGGCCTCCTGGATGAGATACCGCGTCTCGGAAATATGAGAAACGTCGGCGAAGCCCTTGAACAGAGTGTAGCGCAGCTTGACGGTGGCCGAGCGATTGGAGTCGCTGGAGATGTCTATGGCTGTCAGCAGGTTATTCTTGCTGGTGGAAAGTTCGAGATCCACCCGGGGAAACATGACCGATCTGGCCGACTGGCTCTGAGCCTTTGCCGCCTCGATGTCGGCTTTGCCAGACTTCAGTATGCGACTGTTGCCCAGTGCTTCCTTGATGGCTGCATCAGGTGTGGGCGGGATCAGCTTTTCCGAAGGCGGATCCGGCTTGACCAGGGCGCCGGGTTTGCTGCCGACGATCATGCGGTAATTGATTGCGGCGACCTCGAGATTGCCCTCGGCAGCGGTCAGGTTGGAGCGGGCCAGGGCGAGTCGCGCTTCGATCTGGTCGAGGTCAGCCTTGCGGCCCACACCGCTCGCGGCGCGCAGTTTGATCTGGTCGAAAGTGCGTTCATGGACAGACAGATTATCCTGGGTCAATGCCACGACTTCCTGATTGCGCAACACTTCCAGATAGGCTTCGATCGCCCGCAGGCCAATCTGCTCCGAGGTGGCTGCAAGCTTGTGGGAGGCCGAGGTGATGCGCGCGTAATTGCGTTCGACATCGTTCGCTGTGGCGAAGCCGTCGAACAGCATTTGCGTCAGGGTTAAAGACCTATCGTAGCGCAACTGCCCGACTGGCCCGCCGTAAGTGGCCAGTGTCGAGGAGTTGTCGCTACGCGAGCGGCCCCTGCCATAGACGACATCGATACGCGGCATGTATCCGCTTTGGGCCTGGGGAAGTCCCTCGCCGGTCGACAGCCGGCGGGCAACGTCTATCAGCACATCCGGGTTGGAATTGAGCGTCTGCACCACTGCTTCCTGCAGGCTTTCACCATAGGCCGGCGCCGCCAGACAAAGCGTCAATGCCAGAGCGATGTTTCTTCCGGCAAGGGATGGAGCCCTCATGTTTCATGGGCTCCAAGTCGCCATCGTCGGCTACCGGTCATTGCAATTCGGGTCTCTCGGATTCGGTTCCTTGACCGGTCCCATCAAAGGCTGCTGATGCTGCAGGCGGAAGGCGCCCTGGGCCGAGGCCGGGAAAGCCGTGGGCGG
>CAIKDP010000061.1 GCA_903826205.1 Akkermansiaceae bacterium | reverse complement strand
CGCCCTTGCTGCGTCCAAGCCATTATCTCATGCCAATTGCAATGCTCTGAAGCGGACGCTCGATGCTGTGGAAACCGCGGTGGACCCGGCATGGCTGCCAGGATTGAGGAGATGGTCTGCCCGCGAAGTGGAAAAGTGCGGACTAGACTCGCGCCAGTGATAGAGCGCTTGGATCGCGAAAAGTCGGGGCGGCCAGATTCGAACTGACGACTTCCTGCTCCCAAAGCAGGCGCTCTACCAGGCTGAGCTACGCCCCGTGTGCGACAGGCATGAGCGAGAAGAATCCGGTTGTAGCCAGTACCCTTTGCGCCACAGCATCCGCGTGTGCGGGCGGACCATGGTGGGTTCCTGGCAACGAATCAAGCAAATCCACGTCGGTTTGCAAGAAATTCGCGGGTTGCCCGCCAGGGACGCCTTTCCAAGGCGTCCGGCGGAGGGGGCGCAGTTTTTTCACCCTTTACGGCTGATTTATTCCTCATGGCCGCAGCATGGCGCGCAGGAATGGTGCGGTACGTGAGGATTTGCAGGTGATGATTTTTTCGGGTGGTCCCTGGGTGACGATTTTGCCGCCACCATCGCCGGCCTCGGGACCGAGGTCGATAATCCAATCGGCCTCCGCGGCGACGGCCATGTGGTGCTCGATGACGACCACGGTGTGGCCTTCATCCACCAGACGATGGAGGACTTCGATAAGTTGTTGCACGTCCTCGCGGTGCAACCCCACCGTCGGCTCCTCAATCAGATAGAGGTTCCTAGGCTGTGATAAGTGATTTGAAACATCAAATTTGAGATTTGAGATGGGCAGCTTGGCGGAGCGCCCCTTGGTGAGTTCGGAAACCAGCTTGATGCGCTGCGCTTCGCCGCCGCTGAGGGTGGGACTGGCCTGGCCTAACTGCAAATAGCCGAGTCCGGTATCGGCCATGAGCTTGAGGGGGGCGGCGATGCGTGGCTGGGAAGCGAAGAAGATGGCCGCCTCATCGATGGTGAGGGTGAGAATCTGGCCGATGTTTTTATTGCGGAAGGTGATTTCCAGGGTGGCGGGGTTGTAGCGGTCGCCATTGCAGGTTTCACAGTGCACCCAGGTGGAGGGCAGAAAGTCCATTTCGAGCTTGATGCGGCCGTTGCCGTTGCAATCCGGACAACGGCCGCCTTCGGTGTTGAACGAGAAACGCGAGGCATCAAAGCCGCGCATGCGGGATTCCGGCAGTTGGGCAAACAGCGCTCGGATGTGATCAAAGACCTTGACGTAGGTCGCCGGACACGAACGGGAGGTCTTGCCTATCGGGCTTTGGTCCACCTCATGGCAGGCCTTGATTTGGTCGAAGCCGGTGGCGGATTTGTAGGGCGGGGCGGACTTGGTGGGGGGGACTCTGCGGCTGGAAGACGAAGCTACGGCCGCAGCCACGACCGCCGCCGCCACGCAGTGGTGCATGAGGGTGGATTTGCCGGAGCCGGAGATGCCCGTCAGGACGGTGAGTCTGCCGAGAGGAATCGCGGCGTCGATGTGCCTGAGGTTGTTGGCATGGCATCCTGTTAGGGTGAGGAAGGGATGTGTTTTCGGTACCGGGCGTCGGGCGCCCCGGACGGGGTGGATGATCGGGTTGGTTAGAGCGCGGAGCGTGGGGGAGGAATTGATGTCAAGCGGGGTGGCCTTGGCCCTCGACTGCGGCTGGAAGCCGGGGCGACGACTGCGGCTGGAAGCCGCAGCTACGGAAGGCGCAGTCACGGGTCCTTGATAGACGACTTGTCCGCCGAAGCGTCCGGCGCCGGGGCCGAGGTCGATGAGATGATCGGCGGCGGCGATGGTGTCTTCGTCATGTTCGACGATGACGAGGGAATTCCCTTGGTCACGGAGATTGACGAGGGTTTTGAGGAGGGCTGCGTTGTCGCGGGGGTGGAGGCCGATGGTGGGTTCATCCAACACGTAAAGGACACCGCGCAGGTTGGATCCGAGCTGTGCGGCGAGGCGGATGCGCTGGGATTCGCCGCCGGAGAGGGTGTTGCCGGAGCGGTCCAGTTGCAGATAGCCGAGGCCCACCTCCTGAAGGAACGTGAGACGTTGGCGGATCTCGGGAAGAATGTCGCGGGCTATCAGCTTGCTGCGCTCTTCGGTAAAGGTCAGGGCTTGGAAATGCTCGGCGGCGTGGTCGATGGAGAGGTGGGAGAGTTGGGCAATGGGCGTGGCTTCGACGGTGACGATGGATGCGGTCGGGTTGAGGCGTGTGCCATGGCAGGCCGGACAAGCGATGAGTTCGACGTCTTCCATGCGCTCGATGGAGCGGTCGGCATCGAGTTCCGCGGCGAGCACCGAATCGAAGCGCGAGACATCCAGGTCATGGTTGCGTTTTGGAATGCGGCCGTGGCCGCGGCAGGTGGGGCACCACCCGTGTGGAGAATTGAAGGAGAACAAGCGCGGATCGAGGTCTTCAAACGAGCGGTTACAGCACGGGCAATTTGATTTGGTGGAGAGCAGGATGATCCGCTGATCGGGTGTTAGAAGTTTGATCAAGCCTTTGCCGATCTCCAGGGCCTGCTGGATTGAGGATGATAGATTGGAGATGGTGGGGTCCAAAGCCTTGGATGTGCTGTTAGCCCTGGCAGAAGAGGATTTAGGCGGGACGCCGCCATCAGCCGGCAGGATGCCGGCGCCACCCTTAATGAAAGCGGCCACTTTCACATCAATGTCGTGTTCCTTGAAGCGTTCGAGACGCTGGAAATTTTCAGTGGATTGGATTTTCCCATCGACGAGGAGCTGGGTGAATCCTTGTTTGGCCGCCCAGGTGGCGATCTCGGTATGGAAGCCCTTGCGCGCGCGGACCAGCGGCGCGAAGAGCGAGACGGGGCCGTGTTTGAGTTGGGCACGCAAGGTGTTTTCAATGGCGGCAAGCGATTGCTTTGCCACGGGCACATGGCAATCCGGGCAATGCAGGGTGCCGAGTTTCGCATACAGCAGCCGAATGAAATTCCACAACTCGGTGACCGTGGCGACGGTGGATTTGCCGCCACCCTGCGACAGGCGTTGCTCGATGGCAACCGTGGGTGGCAGGCCGGCAAGCTGGTCGATTTCAGGCTTTTCCAATTGTTCGGCGAACTGCCGGGCATAGGCCGACATGGAGTCGAGGAACCGGCGCTGGCCTTCGGCAAACAATATATCGAAGGCGAGCGTGGATTTGCCGGAGCCGGAGAGGCCGGAGATGACCACCAGCCGGTCACGGGGAATGTCCAGCGAGATGTTCTTGAGATTGTGGTGGCGGGCACCGCGCAGGGAGATGCAGTTGGACGGTGGGAATTGGATAGAGGATAGAGGATCAAGCGTCGTGGGTGCCGACAGGCGGGACGCCTCACCGGCAGGACGCCGGTGTTTCTTGGGCGAAGCCATGGCCAACACCTGGCGCAGGAAACCGGCCGTGGGGGTGCTGGTTTTCGCCACGTCCTCTGGCGTGCCTTGGGCGACGAGTTGGCCCCCGTGATTGCCTGCCTCAGGGCCGAGGTCGAGAATCCAATCGGCACATTTGATGACGTCGAGGTTGTGCTCGATGACCAGCAGGGAGTGCCCTGAATTCACCAGTTTCTGAAACACGACTAACAAATTATCTATGTCAGAGAAGTGCAGGCCGGTGGTGGGCTCGTCGAGAATGAGGAGTTTGTGACGGGAATTTGAAGAACCGGCTGAAGCCGGTGCTACGTTAGAGGTGGTGGCGAGGAGTTGGCACAGCTTCAGGCGCTGGGCCTCGCCACCGGAAAGGGTGTTGAGGGCCTGACCGAGCTTGAGATAACCCAGGCCGACCTCGAGGAGCGGTTGTAGGGATGTTAGGGTTTGTTGGAGGAGCCGGGCCTGTTTGGGTGGGCTGATTCCGGCATTGGCGGTGCAGAAGTTGACCGCGTCGCTGACTGTTAGGTCGAGGATGTCGGCGATGGATTTCCCGCGCCAGGTGTATTCAAGGGTGGAGGCTTTGTATCGGCAGCCGTTGCAATCCGGGCAGGTGACGTAGAGATCGGAGAGAAATTGCATCTCGACTTTTTCAAAGCCATTGCCGGCACAGCGGTCGCAGCGGCCGGCGCCGGAATTGAACGAGAAAAAGCCGGGTTTGAGCTCGGCGGATTTGGCGGCATCCGTTTCGCAAAAGAGCTGGCGGATGGATTCAAAGGCACCCAGCATGACGGCCGGGGTGGAACGCGGGGTGCGGGCCACCGGCGATTGATCGACGAGTTCGATGCCGCAAAGGTGTTGTGAGCCCAGGAGTTGTTTGAGCGGGGCAGGGTCGCCTTCACTGTCCTGGCCGAAGTGCTTGGCGAGATTGAGGAACAGGACGTCGCGGGCGAGGGTGGACTTGCCGGATCCGGAGACGCCGGTGAGGCAGACAAACAGGCCGAGCGGAATGTCGGCGTCAAAGTTTTTGAGGTTGTGTCTGGACGCGCCGCGGATGGAAAGCGTTTGTTGGGTGGGTGGGCGGCGCGTGGCGGGGATGGTGATGAATTTCTCCCCGGTGAGCCAGGGCAGAGTGCCGGTGGCGGAAGTCTTGGCCTTGCGGCTTGTATTGCCGTGGGCAGAACCGAGATTGGAAGATCTGCGGCTGGAAGCCGCAGCTACGGGCCCCTGATAGATGAGGCTGCCGCCGCAGGAACCGGCCCCGGGGCCGAGGTCGACGAGATGATCTGCGGCGCGAATCACGGTCGCCTCATGCTCGACGACGACGAGGGTGTTGCCTTTGTCGCGCAGGCCGTGCAGGACGCCGACGAGGCTGAGGATGTCGCGCGGGTGGAGGCCCACGGTGGGTTCGTCAAGGACAAACAAGGTTCCTGTTAGAGAGGCTCCGAGGCAGGTGGTGAGATTGACGCGTTCGACTTCACCGCCGGAGAGCGTGCGGGTCGGACGGTCCAGGGTGAGGTAGCCGAGGCCCACTTCAGTCAGATAGGTGAGGCGGGAGGTGATTTCAGTCAGAACAAGTTTGAGGGTGGCGTCGCCCGGGGTTGCGGACAGGGAGTGGGTGGCGGCGAGCGGGGCAAACCAGGCGAGCAATTCGGCGATGGTGAGCGACCAGAGGTCGGGGAGGTTTTTGCCGTTGATTTTGAAGCAGAGGGATTCGGGCTGGAGGCGTTTGCCGCGGCAGGTGGCGCAAGTGGTGTAGGAGCGGTAGCGGGAAAGAAAGATGCGCACATGCATCTTGTAGGCCTTGCTTTCCATCCAATCGAAGAACCCTTTGACACCATACCATTTTCCGGCACGCCAAAGTTGGTCGGAGTTTTCAAGGTCGGTGAGTCCGGGTGACTTACTATCACCATAGTAGATCCATTCACGGGTGGCGGCGTCCAGATCCTGCCAGGGGGTGTGGATGCTGATGCGGCGTGACTTGCAATTGCGCAGCAGGTCGCGCTGGCATTCATCGCCGCGCTCACCCTGAAACGGCTTGATGGCGCCTTGGGCGAGGGTGAGGGACGGATCCGGCACGGACTTGTCCAGACTGATGCCGATGACGCGTCCGAAGCCACGACACACCGGGCAGGCACCGAGAGGATTATTGAAGGAGAAGAGGGCGGGGGTGGGCGGGCGGAGCGTGAAGCCGGTGCGGGGATTGGTCCACCTTGTGGTGAAGGTTTTCCCTGCATTAACCGAACCCGCGGTGGCGGGCGGGACGCCCGAATCCGCCGCCAGAATGCCGGCGCTGCCCTTGCCGAGCAGGAACGCGGCTTCGAGGGCTTCTAGCAGACGCGGGAGGCTTGCCGGGTTGACGGTGATCCTGTCTTGATAGATATGGATGATGGGCGGGAGCTTGCGCAGGCGGTTGGGCAGCGGTTCGTCGGTGCGGAGGCTTTGGCCGTCGATGAGGACGCGCAGATAGCCTTGGGCGTTGAGCATTTGAAAAATCTCGGCCGCCACGGAGCCACCCGGGACGGGCACCGGAAAGGTGATGATCACCGTTTGGCCGGCGAGGTTGACCAACGCCCAGGCGGCCGCGGAATCCGCTGAGTCCGGCCGGATTGCCTCGTCGGTTACCGGATCATGGCCGACAGCCAGACGCGCGAAGAGGAGTTTGAGGTAGTCATTGATTTCCGTTAGGGTGCCGACGGTGGAACGGGTGGTACGGACCTGGTTTTTTTGTTCGATGGCGATGGCCGGCGGGATGCCATCGATGCGCTCGACGGCGGGTTTATCCATGCGATCGAAGAACTGGCGGACGTAGGGCGAGAAGGTTTCGATGTAGCGGCGCTGGCCCTCGGCGTAGAGGGTGTGGAAGGCGAGGGAGGATTTGCCGGAGCCGGACGGGCCGGTGACCACGGTGAGCTTACCCAGTGGGATGTTCAGATCGAAACCCTGCAGATTGTGTTGGCGACAGCCGTGGGCGGAGATGGACGCGTTGTGTTGGCGGGCAGGGGCGGGAGGTGAAAGGGGGGGTCTCGGCACGCGGGGAGCTTAGACGAGAATCGCCGGTTCGCCAGAGGAAGAATCCATGTGCCCGACTTTCACTACTTTGCGTCGGCCTTAACTGCTGGAGCTGATTCTTTCGGGGCGTTCGGGTCAATGCCATGCATCAGATCGCTGAAGTATTGGGGGCGGTCCTGAGTGGCGCTGATTTCCGCGCGGATTTGCTCGGCGGCGTTACGTTCATGGGGAGCGGTGAGTTTATCCGCCTGTTGTTTGAGGCCTTGGATGTAGGTGAGGGCGAGTAGGGCTACGTCAGCTTGGAGCTTTTGATCGATCTTGTTCTGTTTTGCCAGATAATCCGCATGGATGGCGCGGACTTCTTTGAAAAACGCCTTGTCCTCATCCTTGCCGCCGGTGCCAAGGCTCGGTGGCGGCTTGGGTGCCTTGTCATCCTTGGGCTTTGGCACATCGAGGGAGTTGGGCAGGCGATTGCCGTTGTTGCGCCATTCCTGGAAACTAGTTTCGGCCAGTGGTTCCACGTGGGGTCGACGCGGCTTCTCGAGGTGGCGGATCTCACGTTTGACGCGGCGTTCGCATGACTCGAGGTTTTTCTCGATGTCCTTGGTTTGAGCGGTGAAAAGCGTTACTGCCTTTAGCTGCATGGAGCTCCGGGCCCGCTCAATGAAACCCGCGGCATCGAAGCTGGGTAAAGGCGGCGCCACTGGTTTGACGGGCTCGACCTTGGTGATTACGGGTTCGGGTTCAGGCTTGGGCTCTGGCGCTTGCTCGACCGTCTTGCGTTCGGGCGGGGGGGTGGGTTTTGGCAGTGTGAGTTTGGGCTTGGGAACAGGGTTGGTCGAAGGGATGGGCACCGGGTCCGGTTTTTGAGCCGGCGGTGGCAGCGGCGGAGACTCCGGGGTGGTGTCCGGCTTTGATGTCTCCACTTTCTTGGGTGAAATGAAGAACGCGGCGAGCACCGCCACGATCACCCCTATCACAACCAGGTTAACCCCATAGCCGGAGGTCTTCGGCTGGGCTGCAACGATCCGGCGCACCGGAGGTTGGTGCCGGGCGGGTGGCACGACGGGGCGGTGTTTAGCCGCCGTGACGGGCGGGTGCTTTGCCGGCGTGACGGGGGCGGCAGGCAAGGTGTGGATGATGGCCTTGAGGTCATTGGCCATCTCCACAGCACTGGCGTAGCGGAGGTGCGGCGAGGGATGGGTCGAGCGGCGCACGATGGCATCAAACCGCGGATCACAACCGCTAATGACGGATGGCCGGCGCGTATCCGCGGCGGGAAGCCGCCCGGTCAGCAGCTCGTGCAGCACCACTCCCACGGAAAAAATATCCGCGCGCACGCCAACCGATTTGGGAAACTTCAGGACTTCCGGAGCAGTGTAGTGAGGGGTGCCGAAGATGGTCTCCCCATCCTCCACGGAGGATCCAATCGGGCGGGCCAGGCCGAAATCGCCTATTTTGGGACGGGCTTGTTGATCGAGCAGGATGTTTCCCGGCTTGATATCCCGATGGAGGATGCCATGTTCGTGCGCATGGGCGAGCCCCATGCAAACGTCGGTCACGATCCGTGCCGCTTCATTCGCCGCGATCGCAATGCCGTGCGCCGAGTGAAACAGCGTCTTGCCCGGCACAAACTCCATGATGATGAAGAGCATGCCGGCCACCTCGCCGAAATCATAGACCCCTATCAGGTTGGGATGGTTGAGACGGGCCATGGCCTTGGCCTCGGCTTCAAAACTGGCTCGATACGAGGCATCCTCGCCAAACTCTCGTGGCAGGATTTTGATCGCCACCGGACGATCAAGGGAAAGTTGCACCGCCTTGTAAACCGCGCCCATGCCACCGGTGGCAATGAGGAATTCGATCTCATATCCCGGAAAAAATGGCGCGAGACGGGCAGGTTCCGGTGCTTCAAAAGCCGCAATGGGTGGGGGGGCGCTCATCAGACGGGGCTGGCGGTGTTTATCCAAGATGGTGCCTGATATCAAGCACTATCCCGCTTGAGTCGTTAACAATGCCGAAATTTTTACCGGCTCATCGCTACACCGACGCGGGTTGAACCCCCACCCGAGGGAGAAGTTGCAAAAAACGGATGGCCCAAGCCGCCTCGAAAGCCGCCGGTTAGGGAGGAGTGCCGCTCCCCTGTAAGCCGGATTTTGTCCACCCCGCTTGCGCGGGGTTGAACGGTCATTTCTCTCACTCCGCCGGAGCGGAGCGCCCCGCTTGCGCGGGATGCGACTAGTACCCGGAGAGTAACGGGCGGGCCGCCCTTCCCCTGTTATGTCTTGCACCACGCGGGGTTTGCCGTGCCACCTTGGTTACCCTTGGTGCGGTGGGCTCTTACCCCACCCTTTCACCCTTGCCTGTGCCCTTGCGGGCCATCGGCGGTATGCTTTCTGTTGCACTTTCCGTCCGGCAGTCTTGCGACTGCCGTCCCTTGCTTTCACAAGGCGCGTTGCCCTTTGGTGTCCGGACTTTCCTCAAGCACGCTTGCGCGCCCTTGCGACCGTCCGGGGAGCGGCGTGGGTAGTATGGCCCGGCTTCGTCCGGTTGCCAAGCAAACATTGCAGGAAAGTCACTCTCTTGATGATAGAGTGATGGTTTCGCCGGCGGTGGTGGGGAACGAGACGCGTTGTCCGGTGAGGGTTTCGGCAGCCCGGCCGTTGCGCGCCACGCGAATAGTCTTGTCGGGCCAGGGGTTCTGGACAGTGCAGGGGTGCGTTAGAGCGTTGGTGCCAGGTGGTGGGTGCGCCGGTGATGCCCAGCGGCAGCATCGAAACCGGCAGCACGATACCGCTGTTCAGGTTGCACTCCTTGCGGCACCATTCGCGGCCGCTCGCGAGAAAGTCGAGGATTGGATCATTGCAGGGGGCCGTTTGTTCGAGGTGATTGCCGGCATAGAGTCCGTAGAACGGCGCGATGAAGTTGTAGTTGTTGAAATACGCGCCGCCCCATTGTTGTTCGTCGTCGGTCACCCAGCCATAAAGCGCCGGCGGGAAATGCGCCAGGCGGCTGGCCGACGCCAAACAGTAGTTGGAGAGGTAGTAGCGTTGTTCTAACACCTTGTCGGAAACCTCCACGAAAGACTTGGCCCAGAATTCATTCCACCACTGCTGATGCGGCGGGATCAGCGCCGCGAGCGATTCGTCCGTTGCCTGCGCGGCGCGCCGGATGGCATCCGCCCGATAGTCGACCATGTTGGCCAGTCCGCTGGCCGTGACAACCAGATAGACAGGGCGTTCGGGACTCACCGCGATGCGGTCGTCCTGGCGGCCGAGGACGCGCATCGCGCAGGCCGCGCCGGAGGGACGGAGCATGGTCTTCTCGAAGTGCCGTTCGACCACCTGCACGCCCGCCTCGGTGGTGGCGGCCTCAGCGGTGGGCAGGACGAGCCGGGCCTGGCCCGCGAAGGCGCCGCCTTGGGCCGAGAGTTTCAGCCATAGTGTGTTAGAGGTGGCGGCGACGGCCGCTTCCAGGGTGAGGCTGGTGCCGCCTTGCTTGAAGACGCCGGTGGTGGTTGCCCGGCGCAAGTCCTGGGTGACGCGGTAGCTGGCTCCCTGTAGCGCGGGAAGCTCCAAATGGAGACGTGCCAGGGGGCGTGGTCCGCCCTCGGTTTGCAATTCCCACAGATCCGCCTTGCCAATGTGGAAACACAGCTTGTCTGGCGGCCCGCCGAACGCGGCTAATAGATCGCCATTGCCTAGCAGAGGCGCATCGGTCGAACACACCGACGGGAGTTTTTCCGGCGGTGCGGTGAACACGGCCTGGTATTTCTCTACCAGAGTGCTGCCATCTATCGATTCCGCGGCTGCCGACAGCGGCGGGGCGCAGGCCAGCAGGCAGGCAAGCAGAATGGATGGATGGGCGGGCAGTGGGTTCATTCCGGTTGGTTTTGTTAGTCAGGCCGGGGAAAATGGTGAATGGCGCGGGCTTCAGGGCTGCGGATGCCCGCCATTGGGAATCTCTCATACGGGCCCCCCTGCCCGGGGATTTCACGGACTCTATTGCCTGTTGCCGGGAATTGACACGGTGGCCGTCACGGGTAGAATACGCGCGTGATGAAAAAGGGCAGTTTCTTGGCACCGATCCGCCACGGCGGCATTCTCCGCTGGTCCACCACCTGCATCTTGGCGGGCGGGATGGCTGGAATGACCGGCTGCGAGCGCAAGTATGTGGCCACCGCACAGGACGAGAACATGGCCAAACTCCAGGCCAGGATCGATACCTTGGATGCCAAGCGAGCGAAGCTGCTCAACGGGGAAGTGGAGAATAACTTCAATTTGCCGGGGGTCGGCTACTATCATGCCGAAGCGCGGGATTTTTATGAGCATCCCTATGCCTATCAAAATGACGGGCGCTGGTTTGCCAATGGCAAGTGGTTCGATAAACCGGTGGCGGAAGCCGCCGTGGCTGCCAGTCGACCCACTCCGGAGGCCTTGAAAAAAGTGGAGGACGCGCTTAACCGCGAACAACAACTCATTGCCAGTCAGGGCAACGGCGCGAGCGCCACCACGGTGAACAATTATCATCAAGGTTCCGGCTTCGGTAACGCGCTGATGATGTATTGGCTGCTGGCCGGCAACCGCGGCAGCTTCATTCCGGGCATGGGTTTCCAACGCGCGGGCTCCCAGGTGGATTCCTGGCAGCGCGGCGTCGACGAACAACGCCGCAGCGTCAGTTCCTATGCCGCCGCCAACCCCGGATATAGCCGGATGGTCGAGCAAAGCCGCAGCAGCGGCAGTCCCGTCAAGACCGGCCAATCGGTGCGCGGTGGCTTCGGGTCGAGCAGCAGAAGCACCTCCACCAGTTGAGTCCGGGCCCCATGCAATCTAACATCCGACTCGAATCATCCCCCCCGCGTCCGGGGTGGAAAAGCCGTGTGGAAGCGGCGGGTCTTGTCTGGCATGGTGGCGGTAGTGTTCCCTATTGGAATGAAAACCAGCATCTGGTGCTGACGTTGGAGGCGGCCGAGGTGTTGGAAGATGCCGCCACCGAGTTGCACGCCTTGTGTCTCGAAGCCTGCGAGCAGATAGCCCGGCGCGATTGGTGGGCGCGTCTGGCCATTCCGGATGCCGCCATCGGGTTGATCCAGACGTCGTGGCTGGCTGCGGACTTCTCACTCTACGGGCGCTTTGATCTGGCATGGGACGGCACCGGCCAGCCAAAACTGCTGGAATACAACGCGGACACGCCCACCTCTCTGTTAGAGGCGGCGGTGATCCAGTGGCAATGGCTGGAAGACAAATTCCCCGAGAGCGACCAACTCAACTCGATCCATGAGGCGTTGGTGGACCGCTGGCGCACGGTGCCCGGGGGCACCGTGCACTTTGCCTGTGTCTGGGACCATCTGGAAGATCGTCAGACCATCGCCTATCTCGCGGAAACCGCGGAGCAGGCTGGCAAATCCGTGGTGCTCATGGATATGCAAGAGATCGGCTTTGCCCCGGACGGTCGCTTCACGGATACGGACGAACTGCCGATCGACAAGCTCTTCAAGCTCTATCCTTGGGAGTGGATGACACAGGAGCCGTTCTTCGCCGAGATTGCCCAGGAGCGGAGCCGTTTCATCGAACCGGCATGGAAAATGCTGTTATCAAACAAAGGTTTGCTGCCAATCCTGTGGGAGCTTAATCCCGGCCACCCGCTGCTGTTGCCCGCAGCGCTGTCGCGCGACGCCTTGTGCGCCCAAGGTGTCTCGCGCTGGGTGGAGAAACCGTTTCTCGGACGTGAGGGCGGCGGCGTCTCCCTGATAGATCGCGGCAACCGGATCGCACAGGGCGCACCCGACCCGCACGACGAGCCGCTAGTCTATCAGAAGCATGCGGATCTGTTCAGCGCCGATCGCAAGCACTTTGTGTGGGGCTTGTGGATGGTCGGTGATGAATGCCGCGGCATGTCGGCACGCGGCGACACCTCACCTGTCACCGGCAATCTCAGCCAGTTTTTTCCCCATCGAATTGTGGACTAAGTCATTCGTGTGTGGCTGTCTTGAAACATTCGCGGTCACACCGCAGTAAACCCTGGTGCGTCTCACACTGTTCTTCGTCGCCGTGCCGCTCATGACCCACTATCGCTTGTTGCCTATCCTGATGTTGTACGCTGCCGGTGGCGCGCTTGCCGCGGAGCCGGCGGCACTTGCCAACCAGCTTGCATTGGTGAATAAAGCCGGCTTGCTGCGCGCGCTGGATGACCTGGCAACCGCCGCGCCGGCCCGTTATCCGGATGTCGCGTTGCTGCGTCAACAGGTGCGCGACATCCCGGCTGTCGAACCGTTGCTGGCACGCGTGAATGCGGCAGATCCCGGGGCGCTCATCGAAGCCGGAACCATCATCGACTTGCAACGGCGTATCCTGCTCGCCAATCCGCTGCTGGACTTCGATCAGGTGCTCGCCCGCAAGACCGACAAGCTCGGTCTGCCCGATAACTTCCTGTCCAACTCGTCGTTGCCAAAGACCGGCTACAACAATGAGATCATCCGTTTTTCCATACACGGCAAGGATCCAGACCTAACGGTATTCACGCCGGAGAAATCGCGCTTTGTCGGCGATCTCTGCCTGCATTTCGATGCCGAGCGCCTGATGTTTTCGATGCCCGGCGAGAAGGATTGGCAAGTCTTCGAGGTGAGGGTTGACGGCGGCGCTCTGCGGCAGGTGACGCCGGACATCCAACCGGGAGTGGACAATTACGACGCCTGTTATCTGCCCAATGGCGACTGCCTCTTCACGTCCACCCTGCCGATGGTGTCGGTCCCGTGCGTCGCCGGCGGTGCCCATGTCGCCAATTTGTGCCGGCTCACCAAGGACGGCAAGGTCCGCCAACTGTGTTTCGACCAGGAACACAACTGGTGCCCCCGCGTGCTGGCCGATGGCACCATTCTCTATCAACGCTGGGAATACACCGACACGCCGCATGCCAACACCCGCCTGCTCATGACGATGAACCCGGATGGCACCAACCAGCGGTCATTCTACGGGTCCAATTCCTATTGGCCAAGCGCCTTCTTTTACGCCACGCCGGTGCCGGGTTCCACCACCAAGGTGGCCGGCATTTCCTCCGGCCATCACGGCGATCCGCGGCTGGGTGAGCTCTATCTGTTGGATGCCGCCAAGGGCCGCGGCGAGGACTCCGGGGTCGTGGCCCAGAGTCCGTCCAAGCCGGCCACGCCCAGCGGCCAGGGCCGGGTCTACGACCACATGCGCAACGTCTGGCCGCGTTTCCTCCACCCGCAGCCGCTGAGCGATAAGTATGTTCTAACCGCCTGCCAGCCGTCGCCGCGGCACGCCTGGGGGGTCTATCTGGTGGATGTGTACGACAACCTGCTCCCGCTCAAGGAGTTAGGCGGGCTGGCTGTCCTGGAGCCGATTCCCCTAATCAAGCGCCCCGTGCCGCCGGTCATTCCGGACAAGGTGGATCTGGCGCGCAAGGACGCCACCATCTACCTGCAGGATATCTATCAAGGCCCCGGACTTCAGGGCATCCCCCGCGGCACGGTCAAGTCCCTGCGCCTGTTCTCCTATACCTTCAGTTATCATAACGTCGGCGGCCTCTACGGGCTGATCGGTCAGGATGGGCCGTGGGATATCCACCGCCCGCTTGGCACCGTGCCCGTGCATGCGGACGGCTCCGCAAAATTCAGCGTGCCCGCCAACACACCGATCTCCATACAACCGTTAGATTCCAACGGACAGGCCCTCGCGCTCATGCGGTCGTGGCTGACGGCCATGCCCGGCGAGGTGCTCTCGTGTGTTGGTTGCCATGAAAAGCAGGATCCCGCCCCGGCGGCCCGTGCGGCCATTGCCTCCACCGCCCCTACGGCCGCCCTCAAACCGTGGCGGCCGCAAGTCGCCGGCTTCAGCTTCAAGCGCGAAGTTCAACCGGTGCTCGACCGCCATTGCAGCGCCTGTCACGACGGTGCCGCCGCGCAGCCCGACCTGCGCGGCGGCATCATGGTGAGCGATTGGTCGAGCCAGATCGCGGGCAATGTGGGAGGCGGCAAGGGCGGGCGTTTTTCCACCAGTTATGTCAATTTGTTTCCATACACCCGCGCCAATGGCATCGAGGGCGACTATCATCTGCTCGCCCCGATGGAGTTCCACTTTTCCACCTCCGAGCTCGGCCAGTTGCTGCGCAAGGGCCATTACGGGGTGGCGCTCGATGCCGATGCGCGCGACCGCCTGATCACCTGGATCGACCTCAATCGTCCCTATCACGGGTCTTGGGGCTCGATCCAGTGGGGCGATGCCAAACAGCTCGAAGCAGCCCGCGCCAAGTTGCGGGAAACTTACGCCGGTCTAACCGAAAACCACGAGGATGTCCCCGATGACAACCCGGCGCCGGTCACCCCGCTCGCACCCGCGCCGTTGCCGGCCATCGCCAATCCCGCCGTCAAACCCGCGGGGTGGCCGTTTGACGCCGCGCAAGCCCGCGCCCTCCAGGGGGCCGACTTTGAATCGGTGCTCGCCACCGATGGCATCCGCATCCCTTTGGTGCGCATCCCGGCCGGTGAGTTTGTCATGGGTTCCACCACCGGGCACCGCGACGAGCAACCCGTCGGTTTGGTTAGAATTGCCAAGCCGTTCCGGATGGCCGGATTTGAAATCACCAACGGCCAATTCCGCCAGTTCGATCCCGCTCACGACTCCCGCGTCGCCGATGCCCTCAACTATCAGTTTGGCCAGCGCCCGTGGTCGCTCAATGATGATGCCCAGCCGGTCTGCCGGGTCTCGTTCCGCGAGGCCCTCGCCTTTTGCGCCTGGCTGTCAGGAAAAACCGGAGCCAAGGTGACACTGCCCACCGAGGCCCAATGGGAGTGGGCCGCCCGCGCCGGCACCTCCACCCCGTTTCCCTTCGGCGACCTCACCACGGATTATGCCCCGTTTGGCAATTTCGCCGATACCTCGATTGCCAAGTTCGCGGCTTGCACCGCAGCCAACGGCTACCACGGCATCCGCAGCATCCCCAACCCTAACAAATACGACATGCCGTTGCTGCGCGACGCCGAGCACAACGACGGCAACCAGCTTGCTGCCGCGCCGGGTGCCTATGCCGCCAATGCCTTCGGTCTGCGCGATATGCACGGCAACGTCGCCGAGTGGACCCGTTCCCGGTATCTGCCGTATCCGTACGCCGGTGACGCGGACGATTCTGACGCCACCGCGGGTGAGCGGGTGGTGCGCGGCGGCAGTTGGTGGACGCGCCCGTTCCAGTGCACCAGTTCCCACCGTGCCGTGTTCCAGGACTACCAACCGGTGATGTGGGTGGGTTTCCGTGTCATCGTCGAGGAGTAGAACGCGCTGTTCCCCGTAGGTGCATTCGTCAGAATGCGGGGGGAAGAGTCCGCTTCCTCCATGCGGCTGCCATTTCCCTAACGCGTTGTCACCAACGCGCCTACGGTGGAAGCGGCGCTTGGAAGTGATAGGTTCCGGATCCGATGGCAAAGACCGCAGCAGGACCTTCCATTCGCAGAAACCTGACTCCTGCCGACTCTGCGGCGGGCTTGCCGGACTCGGTCACTGCGGCGGCGTCCTTTGCCGGGACGTACATGGTGGCTGTGGTGTTGGCTGGTATCGTGACGGTAAGCGTCACCTGGCCGTCCGCGCGTTGCCACTTGCTGGCGATGCGGCCATAGGGTGACTCGTAGGTCACGTTGGCTTCGCTCAAATCACCGACAATCTGCGGTTTCACTATAATCTTATTGAAGCCGGGGCCCGCAGGGTCGCACGCGATGCCGCCGAGTCCGCGATAGAACCACTCCTCGATGTGGCCTAGCATGCAATGGTTTTGCGACGAACCGGGGTTGCTGTCCCATGCTTCGGTTAGGGATGTGGCGCCCTTCTTGAGTTGATAGGCATAGCCCGGTCCGTCGTCGCGGATCAGCATGTCGTAGAGCACATTGCCTTGGCCGCCATCGGAGAGCGCCCGCATGAGGTAGTTGAAGCCGATGTCGCCGGCAGTGACGCGGTTGCCCCCGGCGCGGATTTGCGCCACCAGCCCATCCAACACGGCGGCGCGACGCTCGTCCGGCACCAACCCGACCACCAGCGGCATGGCGTTGGCGGTCTGGCTGTTGCGGTCATACTGGTTCTTTGCCCCGTTGAAGAATTTCCGGTTGAACGCCTCTTTCACCGCGGCGGCAAGTTCCTCGAACCCGCGCGCCTCGTCGGCCTTGCCCAGCAGTGTGGCGGATTCCTTAAGAATCAGCAGGTTTTGATAGTAGATCGCGGTGGCGGTCACACCTCGCGAGGTGAGGGTGGATTCGCCGGGCCCGCCAGGGCTGGTGTCATACCAATCGCCGAGTCCGTGCGTGACGATGTGATCCTTGGATTTGCTTGTCAGATAGGCGACGTAGCGTTTCATCCCGTCGTAATGCCGCGCCAGCAGCGTGCGGTCGCCATACATCTGATAGACCTGCCATGGCGCGATGACAAAGCCGCTTCCCCATTCGGGTGAGTCGCGGAAGCCGCCATCGAAGACGGTGAATTCGGGGGCAATGTCCGGGATCATGCCGTTGGCGAGTTGCGCCTCGCTCATGTCGTTGGATATTTTGTTATAGAACGTCGGCACGTCGTAGTTATACATGAGGCAACCGGCCAACAGGTGGGTGCATTCCAGCCAGCCGAGCTTTTCACGGTGCGGGCAGTCGGTGAGCACACTCTGCAGGTTGCTCTTGATGGCGGCATTGACCAGTTCGTGAACCCGGTTGACCAGCGGATTGGCACAACTGAACGAACCGACGCCCGCCGCTGACGAATGCACGAACTGAGAGGTGAGTTCGATAACCTGCGGCGCGGCGTCCGGCGGGTGGCCGGAGGTGTCCACCTGCAGGTAGCGCGAGCCGTAATAAAAGAAGCGCGGCATCCAGGTCTCGGCGCCCTTGCCATTGAGCGTGTAGGTGTAATACGCCGGGCCGCCGCAACTCGCCT
>CAIKDP010000060.1 GCA_903826205.1 Akkermansiaceae bacterium | reverse complement strand
TGGTTCGCCTGCTCAAACACCGGGGTCAGCGTCTGGCGGGAACTGTTAAACCACCAGTACTGCGAACCCCAATACTGCCAACCGTCCTGCACGTTGAAGATGCCGCCGTTGGCATGGATCGGATACTTGCCCCGGTTGCAGGTGTTCATGCCGTAGAGATAATAGAGCCAGTGCTGGTCGTAGCTCTCGTCGAATGGCCGGTCGTGCGTGGCCGGCAGATAGATGAATGACCGCTTCCAGAAGTCATGCCATTGGGCCGTGGTGGAATCAAAGATCGCATTGAAGGTGGTGGCCAGCGCCGCTTTCACCTCCGCGCTCGCCAGCGCCACGACATCGTCCTTGGGCGCCATCGATGCCGCGCTGCCGACATAGATCGTGAACGTTCCCTTGCCGGCAGGGACGGTTAGTTGTTTGTCCGTTGCGGTTGCGGTGCGTCCTTTCACGGCTACGACACAAGCCGACGAGCAATAGACATCGTTGACCGTCATCCCGGTATCGCACTTGGAGCTGAAGACCTGCTTGAGCACGAGCATGTGATCCTGCTGTGATTGCACCGCCGCATTGCTGTACCGGTCGTTCACAATCGTCGCCAGGAGCCTGGAAAGATCCACCATGATGGGGGATGGAGCGGCGCGGTTGTCGGTGATTTCGATGGCAAACACATCGTGGTCCCGCCACGGGACGATGCGCACGCTGACGTCAGCGCCCTGGATACTCTCGTAACCGTCATACGCATGCAGGTCCTGCTTGCAGGTGCTGGCAAAGGGGCTGCCTTGAAAACCGATATCGACATTGCCGATCTTGGAGTTGCCGTCGGTATGGCTCTTGTTGCTCCAATCGGAGGTGGCGCTGCCCCGATAGAAAACATCCGGCCGGCCGAAATTAAACTGCAACTTGGACCCCGAACCGTCGATCCAAACCAGGGACCCCATCTTGCCATTACCTAACGGAATGCCCTCGATCGGCTGGGTCGGTTTGGTGAAGTGCAGGTCGATGGGTGCCAGATATTTGGCGTAGTCCATGGTGATCATGGACGACATCGCCGGCGTTCCGGCGGCAGTTGCCGCATGGGCGCCAAATCCCGTCAGCAGGGCGACGGCCGCGATGGATTTGATGGTCTTGTGTTTCATGGGGTGAATTTGTGTGGGTTGCTTACGGCGCCGCCTCACGCTTTGTAGCAGGAATCGGCCGCTTGTCGTGTCGGCAAAACTGCCGACACGACCTGGAGTGCGGTGACTTGTCACCGCTTTGCAGTTGAGGTGCCTTGGCGACGGGAGGGTTGGAGCTTGCGCTCTAACGCTGCTCAAGCCAAGGACGCTCCGCGCCACGGCGGATGGCGGGGGTTGGCGAGGCTTGAGATTGCGTTGATTTTTTCAAAAGGTCTCCACCACAGGCATGTTAGAACGGCGGTTTTTCCATGGCTCCGGTCTCCGTGCCGGTCTGGCCGTCGAGGTCGATGCAGCCGAGCTTCGCCCCGTAGCGGAAGTAGAGGCGCGACCCGACCAGCGCCGGATGAGAGTAGCTCTCGACCGCATTCTCCAGCAAGCGGAGCCGTGACGTGATGCGGCATTCCGGGACGGTCGCGTCTAACAAAATAAGCTCGCTGTTCATGCCTACGACGAGCACGCGATTCGGGCTGGCGAACAAGCTGGCATGGCCACCTAGAAGATCCGTGTCGGATTGCCACAACGCGCGCAGGCCGTGAGCCAGGTCGAGGCAATGCAAGCGGCGGTGAAAGCCGAAGATGCGGCCGCAGGTGGCCACCGGCGTGGCGGTGTCGGGCGCAAGGGCCGGGGCGGATCCTAACAGATCTGCCATGGGTTTGCCGGTAGCGTCGAAGGCAAACAAGCGGGTGCCGTTGTCCTCATCGGCAACGGCCAGCGTGCCATCGATGGCGAGCGGGGTGGGCACGTGGAAGTCGCCGCTAGCGGGCGCGATGTGGGACCACAAGCGTTTTCCGCTGCGCGGGTCCCAGCCGCCGAGCGAGTGCTGGTCGTGGCCGACCACCTGCGGCTTGCCGCCAAGCGTGGCGGGGACAAAGGCACCATAGGCAGCGGGATCGCCTGGGGTGGTCCAGCGGGTGACGCCGGTGGCCGGATCGAGCGCGGCGAGCGACGCCTGCGGCGCACCCGGGTTGACGATCAACAGGCCGCCGGCAAGCAACGGGGTGGCGCAGGTTCCCCAAGTCGGCAGTTTCCCGCCAAACTCCCGGATCAACTGTCGTTGCCAAACCAGCGCACCGTTGGCCAAGTCGAGGCACCGCAGGTCGCCAAAGGCACCGAGCCAAAACACCCGGCCGTCGTGGACCACAGGGGTGGCGCGGGGAGCTTCGCCGTAATCGAGCTTGCCGGCTGCGGGAAAGGCGGCGCGCCAGCGCAGACCGCCGGTCCGGGCATCAAGGCAACGCAGAACATCGCTGCGGTTCGACAGATCGCGCTCAGCCAGCAACAGGTTGCCGGCGGCCACGCTCAGGCCAGCCAACGCTCCCGGCACCGTCGCCCCTTGCCACACGAACACCGCCCGCGCGGGCAGTTTTTCCGGCAGCCACGGCACCCGGCCATCGCGCTCCGGCCCACGCCAATCCGGCCAATCGCGCTCGATTTTGCCGCTGCCAGGGATGGCCTTCGGCTCCTGCCATGGCACGAAACCGTCTTTCGATTCCATCGCCTTGAGCATGCCCGCGTCCTTCTTCAGCCCCAGCAAGCGGTCCACAATCACCTTGCGCTGCGGGGCCGCAACCGAGTCTGTTAGAAACGCGGTGACAAAGGGGATCGGGGCGGTTTTGCCAATCACCTTGATGTCTCCCTTGCCGATGCTGCCGCAACCTTCTAACAGGGAAATGGCGTAGCTTGAGATCACCGCCACCGGAGTGGCCGCGGCCTCCTTGGCATCGATCATGTCGAGTACGGCAATCGAACAGGTGGGACGCATTTCGGGTGTCTGCGGCTGTTCGATACCCGCCGCCCGCAAGGCCGCCAACGCGGCCGCGTGCTTCTCGTCCGCGTTTGCCAAACCGAACAGAATCCGCCGACCCTTCAGATCCCCGATCTTGGCCGCGGGATCCGCCGTCTTGGTCACGAACAGGCCGGTCAGGCTGGTGCCGCCGTCGGAGCCTGTTAGGCTGGCAAGGGGTTGGCATTGCAACCCGGCGGCTGCGGCATCGGCGCGGATCACGGAGCACTTGCCGACGAGCAGGATGTCGCGGGTGGTGCCGGTGGTTGCCAAGGATTGGGGCAAGTTGTCGGAGAACTCGACCACCACCGGGCGGCCAAGCCCTTGGCCTAGCCAGCGGGCGAGTTGGCGATAATCCCGTTGGGCATAGCCCTTGACGCAGGCGCAAGCCAAGTCCTTGGCCAAGGGGTCTAACACCAAGAGCAGCAACGGATCGTCAGCCGCAGCGGGAGCTGGAGCGGCGGAAGCTGGAGCAGCCAGCAGACCGCAGGCAACAGGCAACACCAATCCGAGGCGCAACCGGGACGACGCGCGAAGCAACCGGGAAATGCTGAACATCTGAATTTGGATGGAAGGGATGTCTCGCGCAGGGGACCATGGTCACTGCGGCTCACGGGGCCTTGCTACCGAAGACCCGGATGGCGTTCTTCTCGGTGTCGAGCAGATAGAACCTCTTGCCATCCGGGCTCACGTCAACGCTCACCCGCACGCAACTCGCATCGTCGTCAAGCAACGCCACCACGCCAAGGAACTTGCCGTCCCTGGAGAACTTCTTGATGCAGGTGGGCGGACCCGATTCCGCCGCCAGAACTTCGCCGTCACGAGTGAGCCGCAGGTTCTTCGGCTCGCAGCAACCGCCGAACTGCTCCGGCTTGCGCCCGCCCTTGCCAAACTCGCTCACCGCCTTGCCCTCGCGGTCGCGGCATTCCACCAGGTGCCGCGCATTGTGCGGGATCCACAGTTGATCACCCGACGCCTGCACGTCCATTTGCCCGCAACACCCGCGCAGCTTCTCGACCACCCGCTTCGGGTTGGCGAGTTCCCTGTCTAACCGGTAGATGCAGTAACCGGAGTCATCGGGCGACGGGCAGGAGACGAAGACATCCTGGGTGGTGACGGCGATGCCGGTGACTTTGCCGCGGCGTTGTTTGAGCATGCGCTTGTAATTTTCGGCCTCCTTTTTGTCGGTGGTGCCGAGTTGTTTGAGCATTTCCTGCGTTTCCTTGCTGTCGCCCTCCGGTTCGCTGCTCGCCGGCGTATCGACGGTGAGCAGCACTTTCCCCTGTTGGTCTAGCTTGAGCAAACGCCCATTGCCGCCGACGTAGATTGTGCCCTCGGAATCCACGCACACGGCCTCGGGTGCGACCGGCAGTGGCAGGGATTTCAGCAATTGGCCATCCGGCGAATAGACGCGCAACGCGTTGCCGGACGCACCTTTCTTCTTGCTTGGCGCAGCGCCCTCATCCTTCTGGTTCACACTCCAACAGGCCAGCAGGTTGCCGTCGTTGTAGACGCAGAAATTCAGCAATGCCCCAGCCTGCTTGCCGTCCCCCACCTTGATGGTCGCTAGCTGCTGCTGCTCCGGCTTCCATGCCGGATCCTTTTCACGCTCCTTGCGTTCGGCCCGCAATTGTGCCTCGTAGCTGTCCTGCGCCCCGGCCGGTGGCGACCAGACGCAATCTAACAAACACACGCCGGCCAAGGCAGCCAGCACCCGGATGGATCGAAGTCCCGTTTGCATAATCTCGTGTAGGTTGGTGACGGTGATGACCGCGCGGCCGGAACGCTTCCCAAGCGCGCTAGTGCCAGCCATCTGCTGGGCCTACGATCTAGAATCACCGCGCCACAAGCAAGAACAATTGCGGGGCTCAGCCGGCACTCCCACTCTACGCCACGGCGGACAAGTCCGCCCCTGCCAAAAGCGGTGACGAGTCACCGCAGTCCAAGGCCGACGCTCCGCACCACGGCGGACCACTCGGGGGTGGCGAGGATGGAAATTGCGCCGGGACGGCGCAACCACGGCCTGCGGCGGGACGCCGCAGCCACGATCCGGCAAGACCCTCTTGCTCTATTTCGGGACTGCCTCCGCCACCGGCAGACTCACGCGGAAATCCGCCGGCTTGGTGCCGCTCTTGACCAGCCAGATGGTTTCGCCCTTTTGGGTTTTGATAGTTAGCAGGGTCTGTGCGGTCACGGCAAAGTCGGTGGCTTCCACGCCGTTGCGGAATAGGGTGGCCTTGCCGTCCGGCCACGGGTTTCTAATCCGGCAGGTGCCGCCCAACTGGGAAACGATCTCGACATAACTCACCGCCCCGCTCTTGGCCGCGGCCGACACCAGGAACCCGCCCTTGGCTAACAACCTGAAAGACGCCGGTTTGGCCACGTCCCACGCCGGGAAGACCCGGATCACGGGATCACCGCCGGCATCCGGCGCGATGCTCTGCAAGAGTCCCTTCTGCAAGCCGGCACTGAGCATGCCGAACCCTTGCAGCATATCATAATAACACTCCTGATGAAAGCGGTTGGCAGTGGTCCCTAACATCTGGTTGATGTCGTGGTTCAGACTGGCCAGGATGGCGGGGTATTCGGGGCGCGCTAGGGTGGCGGCATCCAGCACATACTTGCCGCCCTGATAGCCATAGGTGTCTTTCGACGGATTGCCTTTCCAGTCCAGGCCCTTGAGGTTGAGCAGATACCCCGGGTGTTTCTCGAAGGTATGGTTAGCAATGTTCCAATCCGCGACCCCCTTCAATGCCTTCTTGTCAGCCGGCTGGGTCTTCAGGGTCTCCCTCGCCTGCGCCACGGTTTCGAGGGTCAGAATGTCGAAGTTCTCCAACATCCGCAAGCGCGGGCTCTCCGCCCCCCAGACGCCGTCACCGGGGCCGTTGATCACCGGGCGGCAGGCTTGCGCCCAGGTCGGTTTGTCCGGCGTGTCGACCAGCTTGCCGACAGCCTCGGGATCACTGCTGAGCACGCAGGGCGTCAGCTTGTCGATGATGTCCTGCCACTCCGGCCGCAGCGCCGCATCCACATTCAACAATTCCGACGCTTTGATCGCCGCGGTCAGGGAGCCGCGGATGAAGGCAATGTCGTCAACCGCGTCCTTCGCGCCATAGATGTGTTCGTGGATGTTGCTTTTGTAATGGTGATAGAAACCGTCGGCCTCGAGTTTCAGGTGCGGGGTGTTCCGATAGAACTCGGCCGCGCCCTTGATCATTTTGTAGGAGTCTTTGAGGAATTTGAGATCCAGGGTGTATTGATAGCGGTCCCAGTAGTGTTCGGCTTTCTCCGCCCCGTTGATGGTGGTCAGACCGGTCCAACCGGAGGGCAACTGCCACCGGGAATCATGGTAATGGCGGAGTATCGCAAACAATGTCAGCGCAGGGGTCATCGGCCCGGCTCCATCCGGCGTGGTGCAGGCCAGCAAATCCTTGGAAATGCTGTCAGGAACTTTCTCCGGACCATTCCACGGCCGGGTTTCCTCGATGAAGATCGCCTCGGTGTCCTTGCCGATCCACTGCTGCCGGGCCAGGGTTTTGTAACTCTCATAGTTCTTCAGATTCATGCGCAAGGTGGCATCCTGCAACTCGCCATGATTGGCGCCTTCATACGAATGCTGCATCGGTTCCTCGTTGAATCCCCAGAACATCGAGCCCCAACCGAAGTTGGTGCCGTTGGTGCTCCAGATGTTGCCACCGAACCTCGCGGGGTATTGCCCGCGCGTGCTGCTGGCCATCAAATACAAGTAATAATACCACTTGTTCTGGATCGAACGGCTGACCTCATCCGCAGGCAGGCACACATAGGATTTTCCCCAAAACTCCCGCCACCAAGCCTGGTTCAAAGCAAACATCTTGTCGTAGCCTTTGGCCTTGGCCGCCTTCGCGCGATCCTTGGCCTTGGCGAGCACTTGGGCCACGCTGACCTTTTTGTCCAGAGTGGCGGCGCTGGCGATATACACTAACACCTCGCCCGCTCCCGCCTTCAGGGTGAGGCTAACTGTTTCGGGATTCGCTTGGGATGCCGTGGCGTTGCGGCCCGTGACATCGATGACCACGCTCGACCCGCAGTAGTGATCCAGCTCGCGGAATTCGGTGGCGGCCTCCTGTTCAAACTTCTGGGTCAGCCAGATTTGCGTACCCTCCGAGCCGTTGGCCAAGGTCGAGAAGTGCTGCTTGATGGCCCCCTTGGCCAGCAGCGACTCGACGGTCTCGTTCTGTTGGGCCAGCACCTTTGCTCCGTCCGGGCTGATGGATGGCGGGCGCTTGGTGACGCCGGCCTTTTGCAGCAGCGTCAGGTCCACCCGGATGTCCTGCGGCGCGCTGCGACTGTCCTTGATGTGCATGATAAACGCATCCGCATCCACGCCGGCAATGATCTCGGCGCTCACGCCTTCGCCCGCAATGGCCAGCTTGCCGTCATAGAGGGAGAGGTGATGTTTGGTTGCGGGGCCGAATGGGGTGCCGCCAAAATCCACCGTCACAAACCCGCAGCCATAGCCGAAATCGGACACCACCTTGGTCACATCCTCATCATTGGGCACGTCCCCGTTGACCGCGGTGACGGCGCTGTTGCAACCAAACACATCCGTGCGGTTGATCTGGAACTTCAATGCGCTGCTGCCGTTGTTCCAGACCAAGCTGCCCATCTCACCGGTGCCGATCGGCATCCCGTGATAGGCCTTGGGTGTCGGCCCGGTGAAATCGATGTCCACCGCAGACACCAATTTTTGGTAATCCGCGGTGACGAGCGGTGCCACCGGCGCGGCGGCGGATGCGCTGGCAATGCCAATGGCGGCAAGGATGGGAATGAATCTTAGTTTGTGCATGGTGTGGGGTTCTGGTGTTAGATTAAAGGACTTTGAGCACGACCACGTGGTCGGTGGGCTGCGGTTTGGACATGGTCACCCGCAACCCGGTGGCGCCCTGGAGCCATTCGAGTTTGCCGGCGTAGCCGAGGCGCGAGACCGCGGTGATTTTTTGGCCCGCCGCAGTGGTTAGGGCGGGAATGAGCACTTCGCGGGTGCCGGGGTTATCGAGCAGCATGGTGTAGGGTGTTTTCCCCTTGGTGGTGAAGCGCACATCCGCCGCGGTGAAGGGTTTGGCCTCGCCGTCCTTGGGGGGGGCGCGGCAGTGGCGGCCGGTCCCTCGCCAAACATCTTCCACGGCCGGGTGCCGAAGATGGCCTCCTTGTTGACATCCATCCAGCTGGCAATACCTGCCAGAATCATTTCTTCCTTGTCATCAATCAATCCGTCGCCGCGCAGCGGGATGCTGAGCAGCAGGTTGCCGTTCTTGCTAACAATATCGGCCAGCATCTGGATCACGCTTTTGGCGCTCTTATAGAGGTCTTTGTCATACAAACTGTAATCGTACTTGCTGCCCTCCTCATAGATCTGGCGGGCATACCAATCGCCGGCCTCCGGTTGACACTGCGGCCCCCAATGCGCCCAGATGCTGAACTTGACTCCGAGCTTCATTTCCGCGGCGAGCGCGTCGATGCGCTTGATCAGCTCGATCACCCAGGATTCGTTGATATCGCCCTGTTTCAGAAGCGTGCGGCCGCCGAGACCGAAATTCATAACCTGCCAGGACTTACCCAGCAATCCCTGGAGTTGCTCCGGCCACGACTTGCCCTTATACGCCCCGGCTCCCTCGGTGATGCTGTCGCCAATGCACGCGACGCGCACCGGGGCCTTGTAGGCGGCCGGATCAATCGGCGCCATCGGATCAGCGGCCATGCAGCATAAAGCGGTGACAGCCATCAGCTGGGCTGCCGTGGTAATCATTAGCAGTGATTTTCGCATGGCTTGATATTCGCGGATGCGGTTGAGTCTCATGGGGTGAATTTGCGTTGGTTGCTTACAGCGCCGCCTCACGCTTTGTAGCAGGAATCGGGCGCCTGTCGTGTCGGCAAAACTGCCGACACCGAAGAGGTGAGCAAGTTCAAGTCCCTGAAGTTGCGGCAAATCGTGGCCCGAAAACTGTAACGCGTCGCAATAATCACGGGAAATCGGGAGAGTTGGATTTCGCATAAAACTCGGAATGAGCGCAGGGGGATACGTGCAGAATGTGGAAGGTTCCCGCATGG